>NZ_JBRBAF010000009.1:0-245106 GCF_052805975.1 Chromobacterium sp. W521 | reverse complement strand
AGCAGTGGGCCAGGACAAGAACATCTCGGTCAAGGGCACGTCCACTTCGGTCACTGGGGCTTCGATCAGTTTCACGGGGGTGTCGGTGTCCTTCACCGGCCTGTCGGCCAGCTTTACCGGGGTATCGACCAGCTTTACCGGCCTGTCCACCCGCTTTACCGGGGTGTCGACTAGCTTTACCGGCGTCTCCACCGGTTTCACCGGGGTGGACACCAGTTTTAAGGGGGTTTCCACCAGCTTCACCGGAATCTCGACAGGGTTCACCGGGGTGTCCACCAGCTTTACCGGTGTGTCCACCAGCCTGACCGGCACCAGCACCTCGGTGACGGGCACCTCTCAGAGCATGACCGGCGTGTCCACCTCGATGACGGGCACCAGCGTATCGGCCACCGGCATGTCGCAAAGCATGACCGGCGTGTCTTCGTCCTATACCGGCACCTCCACCAGCGTGACCGGCAATAGCTGCTCGGTCACCGGTACCTCCAAGAGCGTAACCGGTACTTCGATGTCGGATACGGGGACTTCAATCAGCGTGACCGGCACGGATATGTCGACGACCGGCTCGTCCACCAGTGTCACCGGCAGCAAGATGTCCACCACCGGGTCCGACGCTAGCGTCACTGGCTGCTCGATATCCACTACCGGCGTGTCGGTGTCCCTGACAGGCAGCGACACCTCGCTGACCGGTTCTGAAATCAAAGCGGTGGGCAGCAAGATGTCCAGTACAGGTTCCAGCATCAGTTCCGTGGGCTCGGAAGTCAGCTGCAAGGGCTTTAGCAGCTCCACCACCGGTTTCGAATACTCCTACACCGGCGCCTCCTACTCGGACACCGGCGTGGATCTGAAAAAAGTCGGCATGGAGGTCAAAAGCTGATGCCCTTGCGTCATATCAAACCCCAGGCGGCGCTTGTTTCCTCGTCGCGCACCCAGATCGGTTCCCAAGCCATGTTGCGCATCGGCGTCGGCATCGGTTTCCGCCTGAGCGATCCCTTCATCCTGGCGCACGAGACCGCGTGCTGGGAGGCGATCAAGGCGGCAAAGCCGGCGCTGCCGCTGTTCGAACCGGCAATGCCCAAGCTGCGCGCCGAATGGCTGCTGCTGGGCAGCGCGCATTATCGCGGCCCGGCGGCCGGCGTCGGCGTATTGGACTGGCTGGCCGAGGCCGAGCTGGGCGGCGTGCGCAAGATCGCGAGCTGCCGGGCGCAGCCGCGTATGGACGGCGGACGCGTCGAGGCCAGCCTGACGCTGGACCCGCGCCAGGCGGCGGCCGGCCTGCAAGGCGAAAATCCTTTCGGCCAACGCCACGCGTCGCCGCCTTTGCAACGGGTCCGCGGCTTGAACGTGAGCCCGGCGCCGCTGGCGGCGATGGGGCCGTTGGGCAGCGATTGGCCGGAGCGCCGCCAATGGCAGCCGCGCTTCGCCGGCTCGCCGCAAGCAATGGCGGACGACGGCAGCCATATGGGATGGCCGGCGGCCACCGATCTGCGCTTTTTCCAGCAGGCGGCGCCGGACCAGTGGTCGGACCAGGCCTGCTGGCCGGCTCAAGCGCCGTTCGCGCTTAGCGGCTTTCGCGGCGGAGAAGTCCAGGGACGGTTGCCGGCTGTGCGGCCGCTGTTGCTGGCGGGGCGGGGGGACGGCCCGCTGGACGAACGGCCGGAACTGGCATTGCAAACCGTGTGGCTGCTACCGGATGCGGACCTGGGCGTGATGTGGTGGAACGGCTTTCTACCGCTGGATTATGTATTGGACGACGGCGTCGGCCGGCTGGCGCTGGGCTTCAAGGACGCCGCCGAACCTGAACGGCCGGCGGAGCTGGCCGCCTTCGCCGAGCGCCGCTCCCGCTTGGACGATCAAGACCCCTTGCTGTTGGCCGATCACGCGCTGATGCCGGATCCAGCGCGCGGCTGGGTCTGGGAGCAGATACTCGACTCCGCTGACCACCCGCGCTTCGCGCCGCCCCCGCGCGACCGCGCCGAGATTCGCGCGCGGCTGGAACAAAATCATAAGGCCTTGCGCGAGGCGCAGGCGGCGCAAACCCGGCTGCAGTCCTTTGTTCGCGCCAATGAAAACGCCTTGGCCGGCCTGCCGCAAGCGGCGGCCGACGGGGAGAACTGGCGCGAGCGGCTGCAAGGCGAACGCGGCCCCTGGAGCGAGTTGACCATATGCGACGCCGACCTGAGCGGCCTGATTTTCGACGGCCACGAGCTAAGCCAGGTGCGCTTCGAACGCTGCAAATTGGACCACGGCCGTTGGCGGCAATGCCGGCTGGAACAGGTGCAGTTCGTCGATTGCTCGCTGGCCGGCACCGTGCTGGACGCGGTGCGCTGGACCGGCGGCGGTCTGAACCGCTGCAATCTGGGCGCCAGCGTTTGGAACGGCGTCGAACTGGCGCAGTTGGGCATAGAGGATTGCCGGCTGGACGACATCGCGATTAACGGCGGCGCCTGGCGCGCGGTCACGGTGCAGGGCGAGGGCGGCGCCGGCGGCCGGGTTGGCCAGCTGCGTTGGGACCAGGTCAATTGGTGCCGGGTTCGCGCGGAGGATTGGCATTTCACCGGGGTACAAGCCGACGGACTGGGGCTAGTGGAGTGCCAACTGCCGCGTAGCGGCTGGCGGCAATGCCGGCTGTTGAAGTTCAGCGCGCTGGACACGGACCTGTCCGCCAGCGTCTGGCAGCGCTGCCAGCAGCGTTTCGGCGTGGTGTCCCACGGCAGCTCGCTGCGCCAGGCGCGGCTGGAAGACTGCGAGCTGCTGTCTTGCAGTTGGCAGGATCTGGACGCTGCGCAACTGCGGATTGAGCACTGCGCCTGCCCGCAACTGCACGCGCAACGCTTGCGGGCGCCGGATTCGTTGTGGCGGAGTTGCGCGCTGGACGGCCTTAACGCCACCCACGCCAAGCTGGAACGAGCCCGCTTCGAAGCTTGCGCGTTGAAGGACGCGCTGTTCTACGGCGCAAGCCTGAGCGAGAGCCGGATGGAGGGCTGCAATCTGATCGACGCCAAAACCGCCTGGATGCAGCCGCCGTCCAGCGGGGGCTGGCGCGGCAATTTGGAAACCGGGCGCCAGGATTGGCCGAGGAGGGCGCAATGAGCGCGGCGCGGGAGGCCTCGTTGCGGGAGCTGGCCGGAGCGTTGCCCGCCGTGGTGGAGGGGCGGCGATTCGACGCGCCGCCGGCGGAGACGCTGAGCCGCGTGGTCTACATCGATTGCAGTTTCGAGCGCGTGCACTGGCGACAGTGCCGCTTTAAGGAAGCGCGCTTCGTCAATTGCCGCTTCGAAACCAATCGTTTCGAGCGTTGCGTCTGGCATGAGATGGGTTGCGCCGACAGCCAGTTCATCGACTGCGTCTGGGAGGAGTGCGAGCTGGAGCGGGTGGGCTGGCAGCGGGTGATTGCGTCCGGGGCCCAGTGGCGGGGCGGGCGGCAACGGGATTTTTCCTGCGTGGAATTGGACGCCGCTGGCTGGCGCGTCAGCGATGTTCGCAGCGAGCACGGCTCTTTCGTCGACTGCCGGCTGCGGGAATGGCGGCTGCAAGGCGGCCGCTGGTCGGACAGCGCCTGGATACGCAATCAGCTGGACGGCTTTAGCGTGGAGGAGGCCGAGCTGCACAACTTCATTCACGGCCAAAGCCAGGCGCGGCGCGTGGCGCTGAGCGCCTGCCGCGGCTTGAACGCGCGCTGGATAGATTGCGAACTGGAGCATATGGCGCTGGACCACTGCGAACTGAAACAGGCGGCTTGGTCGCACAGTGTCTGGAACGGCGGCGCCATCCGCTCCAGCCGCCTGGTCGGCGCCAGTTTCGACCAGGCCCGGCTGCGCCGAGTGCAGACGCGCGAGGCGGATCTGGAGCAGGCCATGTTCGACGGCGCACGCTTGGAGGATTGTGCTTTTGAGCAATTGAACGCGCCGCGGCTATCGCTGCGGCAGGCGCGGCTGGAGCAGGTCAACCTGTCAGGCGCCAATCTGCGCGGACTGGACGCCAGCGGCGCCGCGCTGCAGTCGGTGAAGTTGTCCGGCTGCGACTGCCGCGGGGGCCGGCTGGTAGGCCAGCCGCGCGGCGCATGGAGCGCGGCCGACACCGCCGGCGCGCTGTTCGACGATAGCAAACTTGAGCAAGACCGGGCTTGGCGGCAACAGGCGCAGCCCGGACCTAGAGGAGCCGCATGATGACATGGATGCAAGAAAGCGCCCTGGCCTGGGCCGAAACTCCGGCCGAGTCCGATCCAGTGCTGCGCGCGCTGCGCGTGGGCACGCCTACGCCGCGACCCAGCCAGGAATGGCTGCCGGCGCGGGTATGCGCGCAAGGCGAGAAGGACGGCGAATGGCTGGTCCGGCTGCCGTCCGGCTCGCTGCGCCAGGCGCGCGCCGCCTTCAGTTGCCTGGTGCGGCCGCAACGCGGCGATCTGGTGCAACTGGCTGCGGCGGATGAGGCTTGCTGGGTGTTGGCCATCCTGGAGCGCCCACAACCGGGCGGGGTTTGCCGCTTGGAACTGGGCGCGGCCAGCGTGCAACTGCACGCCGCCGAACTGCATCTGTGCGCCGACGGCGAGCTGAGCCTGAGCGGCCGGCAGCTCAATAGCCGCGCCCAGGCCATCGCCACCGCGGCGCAGGAGCGGCAGACCCATATCGGCGGCACCGACGCCGAGCACTGCGGCAGCCTGTTGCTGCACGCGGACCGCCACATGGGGCTGCACGCCAAGAGCACGGCGCTGAGTTCGGCTTCGCTGTTGAAGCTCGACGCCGGCCAGATTCACGTTGCCTAAAGGAGAAATGCGATGTTCGCCAATTGTTCCGCCGGCGGCATGGCCCTCGCGGCTTCCGACGTCTGCAAGACCCCGCCGCTGGGGATTCCGTCCACCTACGCCAATATCGCCAACAAGCCGGAGGCGGTGCCCAATGTGCCGACCATCATTTACGCCGGCGGCCCGGTTCACAACCTCAACACCATCATTCCGATGACTCACGGCGACGAGGGCGGCTCCATGGGCGGGGTGGCCTCCGGCACGGTGGCGGCGCTGTCCCGCCACGTGACCGGCTCCGGCAAGGTGCTGATTCAGGGCGCGCCGCAGACGCGGCTGACCGACACCAATCTGCCCAATAACCAGAACACCGCCGGGCAGACGGTGGCGCCTTCCCAGACCATCACCATGACCTTGAGCTAATGATCTCTTTTCCCTTTGTCCGGCGCGCGCTGCTGCTGTGCGCGCTGGCTGGTCTGGCAGGCTGCTCTTCGCTGTTTTCCTCGCGTGGAGACGACGGGCCGCGCCAGTTGCACGTCACCCTGGTGGGCGGCGGCCAGCTCAACAACAGCGGCGGCGGACCGCGGCCGGTGCAGGTCTGCCTGTACGTGGTGCGAGAAGCCAACTGGTTGCCGCCTGCCGGGCTGGAGGATTCCAGCTGCGCCCAGCGCGGCCGGGAAGTGGCGGCCGAATCCCGCCACGTGGTGGCGCCCAACCAGGTGCAGCAAGTGCTGCTGCCGGCGTCCGGCTCGGACCCGGTCTGGCTGTTGGCGGACGCCGATTTCGCCAGCAAGCCGCCCGGCTACGCGCCGCTGCGCATCCGGGTGGACGGCCGCCAGCTGATCCATTTGGCGGTGCTGCTGGAGCGCAACCGCATTGTCGACGCTCTGCGGCCCGCCGCCGCCCCATTGGCGGACGTCTCCGCGTCGGCCCCGGCCGCGTCGCCGACGCCGGCCAAGCCCTCCCGCAAGCCTTGGCGCAAGACGCGCAAGGCGCCCATCGCCCATTTGGAGGAAAGCCCATGAGCGCTTTGCCAGTAGGACCCGTCGCCTGGAGCGACGGCATGTTGATAGAGACCCAGCATTTTCAGCAGCAGGAACGCTACTTGGCTCATCAGTTCGGCCTGCGCCTGCGTCAGACCTCCAACCATGGCTGGGGCTTTTCCCTGCTGGATGTGGACAGCGACGGTTTGGGGCTCGGCCGCTTGGGCCTGCGCGCGGCCGAAGGCATATTGCCGGATGGCACCCCGTTCGCGCTGCCGGCGCACGACCCTTTGCCGGCCCCGCTGGACACCTCGGACGCCCAGGCCGGCGACATTGCCTGCCTGGCGCTGCCGGCCGCCGGTTGCGGCGGCCCGGAAATGGCCTTTGGCGACGCGTCGGCGGCCGCGCGCTACCGCGCCGCCGCCACCGAGGTGCCCGATCTCAGCGTGGGCCTGGACGCGCCGGGCTCGCCGCGCCGCCTGACGCTGGAAACCGGCCGCATGATGACGCGGCTGTGCTGGCAATCGCAATTGCGCGCCGAGGAAACCGCCTTGCCCTTCGCCCGGGTGGCGGGGCGCAGCAGCGCGCTGACGCTGTTGCTGGACCCGCGTTTCATCCCGCCGCTGCTGGACAGCCGCGCCCACCAGACGCTGCGAGCGCTGATCGAGGAGTTGCAAAGCACGCTGCAAGTGCGGCTGGCCGGCAGCGCCGGCTTGCGAGTGCTGTCCGCCGGCGGCGGCCTGGCGGACCTGGTGGAGTTGATGCTGCGCCAGGGCATCGCCGAATACCGGATGCGCTTGGCTCACCTGGACGCCTTCAACCCGCTGCCGCCGGCCTTGCTGTTCCAGGAGTTGATCGGCCTGCTGGGCCGGCTCAGCGTGCTGCCCGGCGTGGACGAGGCATTGGCCGAGCGGCAGTTCGCCTACCGCCACGATGAGCTTCAAGCCAGCTTCGAGCCGCTGGCCGCCACCTTGCGCTACGCGCTGGCCAGGGTGATCGAAACCCCGGTGCTGCCGCTGAAGTTTGAAGACCGCGGCGACCAAGTGCATGTCTGCGTGGTGGACCGCCAGTGGAAGCTGCAGAAGATGGTCTTCGCCTTCTCCGCGGCGATGCCGGCGGACAAGCTGCGCCAGCTCTTGCCGCAGCAGGCCAAACTGGGCGCGGTGGAACAGATACAGAAGCTGGTGGACTTGCAATTGCCGGGCGCGCGGCTGATCCCGACGCCCAACCCGCCGCGCCAGGTGCCGTACTACGCGCAGAGCGTGTACTTCGAAGTAGAGTCCAGCGACCCGTTTTGGGCGCAGGCCTTCGCGGGCTCGGCGCTGGCGCTCCGCATCGTCGGGGACTTCCAGGATATGCGGTTCGAGGCCTGGGGGCTGCGCGAAGGCAAGGTCGCTTAGAACCTGTTTACGACCTGCCGCGCAGCTTAGCGGGGTCGTAAAACAGGCTCAAAACCAAATAGCCGAAAGAGTGAACGAAAATGAATCTGCTGCACAATTTTTCCTCCATCTTCCGCCGGGCCTCCGCCGCGCACCTGAACAGCGGCATGCTGGAGGGCGCGATGCGCAGCCGGCTGGAAAACCTGCCTTTGCTGATGCCGGGCCAGCAAGTGTCCACCTTGGAGGCCGAAGCCGAACCGGAAGCCTTGAACGCCTTGCCGCTGGCCCTCCCGCCCGCCGCGCCGCCGACGGCGGGCGCGGGCAGGGCGCAGGCGGAGACCGACGACGCGCCGGTGATCTATCAGCGCTCCGGAGCGCGCGGCGGCCTGCTCAAGGCCGGCTTGCAACAAGCGCAATGGGACAACCCCTTCATCTCCCACGCCTTGCCGGCGGTGCTGCAATTACAGCGGCTTCAAGGCGGCGCGGCGGAGAGCCAGGCGCAGATCCGCGCCCAATTGGGCCTGGAACTCAAGCTTTACCGAGAACGGCTGGCCGCGTCCGGCTGCGAGTGGCAGCAGGCTCAGGACGCCTCCTATCTGCTATGCACCTATCTGGATGAAGTCTGCAACGACGCGGCGCGCGGCGCCGGCCAACAGCCCTACGACGGCGAGCGCAGCCTTTTGGTGGAGTTCCACGACGACGCCTGGGGCGGGGAAGACGCCTTCGCCGACTTGCAGCGCTGGCTGCGCCACGAGCCGGCGCCCACCCCTTTGCTGGAGCTGTACGAGCTGGTGCTGGCCTTGGGCTGGCAGGGCCGCTACCGGGTGCTGGAGCGCGGCGAGGCGTTGCTGCAGGATTTGCGCTCGCAGCTGCATGCCGCCATTTGGCGTCAGCGGGAGCCGGAGCCGCTGGGGGCGGAATTGATCGAGCCCCCGCCGCCCCCGCCGCCGCCGGAGCCCGAAGCGCCCCCTCGCCAGCGCTGGCTGACGCCCTTGCGCGGCGGCGCCATCGCGCTGGGCGTGGTGGCGCTGGCCTACGGCGCGGCCAACATCAGCCTGGATCTGCTGGGCCGGCCGATACGCGAAGCCCTGGCGGCCTGGACCCCGCCGCTGCGGGCCATCAATCTGGCCACCACCTTGCCGCCTCCGCTGCCGCAGCTGCTGTCCGAAGGCTGGCTGGTGGCCTATAAGCACCCGCAGGGCTGGCTGCTGGTTTTCCGCAGCGACGGCGCCTTCGACGTGGGCAAGGCCGAGGTGCGGGCCTCCTTCCAGAAAAACATCGAACGGCTGGGCCAGGCTTTCGCGCCGTGGCCGGGCGATCTGGAGGTGATAGGCCACACCGACCGCCAACCCATCCAGACCAGCGCCTTCCCCAGCAATCAGCGCTTGTCCGAGGCGCGCGCTCGCTCGGTGGCGGACTCTCTGCGCCAGACCGCGATCCCCGGCGGCGCGCAAGCGCCCGACAACGCGGTGGCGCGCCGCATCGACTCCTCGGGACGCGGCGACAGCGCGCCGTTGGACGCGGCGCAGACCCCTGCCGCCTATGAACGCAACCGCCGCGTCGACGTGTTGTGGAAAGTGGCCGACGCCGCCAAGGGCGCACAGGCCCAGCCGTCCGTCCCCCAAGCCCAATCCCCGCAGACGCCCGCCCCGCTGGCGCTGGCGCCCGGCGTCGGCATAGGCAACGGGCCCAGCCCGCTTGAGCCCGGCTATAAGGAGCAACAACCATGATCCGGCAAAGTATGCGCGTGTTGATCGCGCTGTTGATCGCGCTGGCGATCTGGTGGATAGGACCGCTGATTTCCATCGGCGTCTACCGGCCGCTGGGCTGGGCGCTGCTACGGCAAATCTTAGTCGCGGCAGCGTTGATCTGGGGCTTCTGGCCGCTGCTGAGCTGGCTGTGGGGCTGGCTGACCGCCGCGCCGCGTTCCTTCCGCCGCGCGCCCAAACCGGCGCCCGAGCCTGAGCCGGACCCCGGCCCGCCGGACTACATCAGCGACACTTTGCAGCAACTGGAACGCCAGCTGAGCCGCCGCGGCGGCGCGCCGCTGCCGTGCTATCTGCTGTTGGGCGCCGCCGGCAGCGGCAAAAGCAGCTTGTTGTCCTGGACGCTGCGCGATGGAGCGGAGCCGGCGGCGGCGATAGGGCAGGGCCTGGGACTGGACTTCCGCCTATCCTCGGACGCGGTGTGGCTGGATACCCAGGGGCAGTGGAATATCAGCGAAGGTTACGACCAGGAGGCCGCGGCGGCCTGGGACAAGCTGCTGGCCGGCCTAGTCGCTTTGCGCGACAAGATCCGCGTCAGCGGAGTGGTGCTGTGCGTGGGCGGCGACGATTTGATCTCGATGGCGTCCAAACGCCGTCAGCAAATCGCCGCCACTTTGCGCCAACGCCTGCTCAAGCTGCGCGACGGCCTGGGCCGCACCCCCAACGTCTACCTGGCGCTGACCGGGACGGACCGGCTGGACGGCGCGTTGGCGATGCTGAACCAGATGCGGCCGGAGCGCTGGGCGCGCGGCATCGGCTTCCCCTTGCCGCTGGACGCCGGCGCGGACGCTTCCGGCGCTTGGGCGCCGGCCTTGCATAGCCTAGAACAACGGGTGCAGCGCCAAGTATTGTTTGCCGCGCCCTTGGCCGGCGAGGTGGAGGCCAACCACGCCCAGCTGCGCTTCGTGGAGGCGCTGGGCCGGCTGCGCCAAGCGCTGCAAGGCTTGCTGCCGACGCTGTTCGCCCGCGACGGTGACGAAGACGCCGCCCATTTGCGCGGGCTGTGGCTGGGTTCGGTGGCGGAAGTGGCCGACATTGAAATCGACGGCCCGGAGCCGACGACGCGGCCCTTGGGCGAGCTGTGGACGCCCTTGCTGCGGCAGGTGGCCGTGGAACGGCAATTGATGGAGCAGAACCTGACCGCGGCCGAACGCCAGGCGCGGGAACGGCCGGCTCCGCCCGCGCCGCCGTCGCGCAAGCGCCGGTTGCTGAACGCGCTGCGCTGGGCGGCTTTGCCGGCGCTGGCGCTGGCCTTGCTGGTCTGGGTGGCCTGGGGCTATTTCGCCGAGCGCAACTATCTGGAATACGTCTGGGCTCAGTTCAGCGAGGGCAAGACACTGGCGCGGGAACAGGCCGGCAGCGCGCCCAGCGCCGGATCGCCGTTGCTGGCGGTGGCGGCGCAAATGCGCTACGCGCAGGCCCAGGCTGAAAGCGCCGAGCGCGGGATGAGGACGCCGTACTTCGAGCACCGCCGCGTGGCTGAAACCGCCACCGCCACCTATCACCGCCACTTGCAGAAAACGCTGATGCCGGAACTGTACAACGAGGTGAAGCGCACCTTGCAGGCGCAGACCGAAGGCAGCCCCGGCGACATCTTCCTGACGCTCAAGGTCTATCTGATGTTGTGCCGGCCGCAGTACCGCTCCGCCAGCGCGGTGGAGCGTTGGATCTCCGGCCGCTGGGAAGCGCTGTCCGAAGGGCAGTACAACGACGAGGACCGGCGCATGCTGATCGCCGACGCGCGCGCGCTGATCACGCTGCCCGGCCTGCCGGCGGCGCCGGAGGACGCCAACCTGGTGCAGACCGCCCGCGCCCGCGCTTCGCAGATTCCGGTAGTGACTCGGGTGCTCAACCATGTGCGGGAGCAGGGCCTGCCGTCCCAGATACAGGACATCTCGCTGGCGCGCGCGGCGGGCTTTGGCTCGGCGATGAGCTTGCGCATGCGCAACAACGTGCCGGATACCGACAGCGCCGTTTCCGGCTGGTACACCCGCGCAGGTTATGTGGACGCCTTCCTGCCTCGGCTGGAGCCCAGCGCCCGCGCCATGCTGGAGGAGCAGAGCTGGGTGCTGCGCAACGAGCCGCTGCGCGGCAATGGCTTTGAGATCGACAGCCTGGTGCAGAAGCTGGCCGACAGCGCCCGCAATCAATATCTGCAGGACTACATCACCGCCTGGCAAAGCTTTTTGGCCAATGTCAGCGTGCGCTCCGTCACCGGCCTGGACGACGCCGCGCAGTTGGCGGCATCAATGATGAACTCGCAATCGCCGCTGGCCAATCTGCTGCGTTTCGCCGGACGCGAAACCATGTTGACCGGCAGCTACGACGGCGGCATGGATAGTTGGATAGACCGCCAGAAGGCGCGGCTGGAAAAAAGCCGCCGCTCTCTGGTGGGCGAGATCAACGGCGAGCGCTACCGCACCACCTTGCTGCCGGAGCACGCGGTGGAGGAGCACTTCCAGGCCTTGCGCCAGATCGCCAAGCAACTGGAGAAGAACGACAACAGCGGCAGCAATCCGCTGGCGCGGCTGTTCGATTCTTTGTACCGCCAGCTGGGCCTGGTCAACGGCGCCCTGCAAACCGGCCAAGTGCTGCCGGCGCAATACGATGTGTTCACCAAGCTGCGCGGCGACGCCGGCCTGCAGCCGGAGCCGGTGCGCGGCATCATGCTGGACCTGATCAACAACGGCAGTGCAGCCACCTCCAGCCAGACCCAGGCGGTGCTGAACAAGGGCGCGGCCGGCGCCACGCGCAGCGCCTGCGATCAGGGCTTGACCGGCCGCTACCCGTTCCGCCGAGGTGCCGGCGCGGACGCCAGCGTTGAGGGCTTTGAGCGGCTGTTCGCCCCCCAGGGCGCGATGGCGGTGTATTTCCGCGAGCATCTGGCCGCCTATGTCGATACCTCGGTGACGCCGTGGAAGGCGCGCAGCGTGGACGGCGGCAAGCAGGCGCTGCTGAGCCAAGAGGTGATTGGCGCTTACGAAAGCGCCAGCCGCATCCGCGATGCGATGCTGGACGACGGCGGCCGCTTGCGGGTGCCCACGGTGTTGCGCTTCCTGGACATGGACCCGCAACTGGCCGAGGTGCAGTTGGACCTGGCCGGCCAGACTCTGCGTTTCGCCCACGGCGCCACCACGCCGCAGCGCATCGACTGGAACGGTCAGAGCCAGAAGTTGGCGATACGGCTGCAAATGAAGTCGGTGGACGGCCGCGTCAACACCTTGCAATACGACGGACCATGGGCGCTGTTCCGCTTCTTCGACGCCGGCCGCGGCGTGGGCGGGACCGCGGACCGCCGCGAGCGCCTGTATCAGGGCAGCCTGGGTTCGGTGCGCATAGAGTGGCAGTCGCTGTCCTCGCCATCGCCGCTGTGGTCCGGGCTGATCCAGTCTTTCCGTTGCCCGCAAGGCGGCTGACGACGGTTCAGGGGCCGGCATTGCCGGCCCCGACAAGAGGGAGCCCGCTCAGCACGGCGGATTTTGAACGGGCCCAGGCGGGTTTTTCCGCTGTTTGTTTCGTTCCATTACCCACTGAAAGGAAACACCATGACCAAGGCTGCAGAAAACATGATCAACCCGGCGGAAATCCTCAAGGCGTGCAGCGCCGCCCACCAGTACGGCCAAAGCGCCGGCGGCTCCATGGCCGAGCCGTTCATGAACGCGGTGCCGGGCATGAATATCGCCTCCGGCAGCAACGCCAGCAATTTGATAGGCAATGTGCAGGACGTGGGCCGCCAGATGCTGGACCACATGACCGCGATCAAGTCCTCGGTGGACAAACAGGTGGCGGTGCATCAGGACCAGCAGCGCCGGCAGAAGACTTATGATTTCCAGCCGGACATGTCCGACCTGCGCCCCAGCGACGCCAAAGGCTTCCCCACCGAAATGCCGGAAGCCTTCTTCGCGCCTTTCATGAAGAAATAGGCGCGACGGACAGGCAAGCGCCCGGGACGCGCGCATCCCGGGCGTTTGCGCCGACGCTCGTTTAGCCGCCGCTATCGGCGAATTTTTCCAGATAGAGATTGAGATGCTCGCAACCATGACGGCGCAGCCAGTCGCGCACCGCGTCCACCATCGGCGGCGGGCCGCATAGATAAATGTCGGCGGCCTGGGCGCGCAGCGCGTCCGCGTCCAGGTGCTCGGGGATCAGCCCGCGTTTGCCGCTCCAGCCGTCTTCCGCCGCCATCACCACCGGATGCCAGGCAAAGCCGGGCAGCCGTTCGGCCAGGCCGCGCAGCCGCGGCTGCTCGCATAGGTCGCCTTCGCGGTTGACGCCGTAGTACAGCGTCACCGGCTGGCCGCAGCCGCCTTGTTCGGCCAATTGCTCCAGCATGCCCAGAAAGGCGGACAAGCCGGTGCCGCCGGCCAACATCAACACCGGCTTGTCGATGTGGCGCAGGTAGAAACTGCCCAGCGGCGCTTCCAGTTCGATGCGATCGCCGGCCCGCCAGCCACTGCGCAGATAATTGCTCATCGCGCCGTCCGGCAACAGCCGCACCAGGAAGCGCAGCTGCTTGTCCGCGGCAGGGGCGTGGGCGAAGGAGTAGGCGCGCCATTGCTCGCCGCCGGGCACGCGCAGCCGCGCGTATTGGCCGGGCAGGAAGGATAACGCGCCCTCGGCGGCCGAGGCGTCCAGACACAGCACGGCGCAACTGTCCGATACCGGCTCCACCCGGCTCACCACGGCGGAGATGCGGGCTGCCGGCGCGCTCCGGCACAGGCTGGAGTCGAAGTCGAAGGAAAAAGCGGCGTTGGACAACACCCTGGTCTGGCAGGACAGGATGCGGCGCTCCGCCAGCTCCTCCGCGGACAGCGCCTCGGGATCGACGTAGTCCTGGCTGTAATCGCCGCGGTCGCAACGGCCGCGGCAGGTGGCGCACACGCCTTCCCGGCAATCCATCGGGATCTTGATGCCTTGGCGCAGCGCGGCATCCAGCAGCAGTTCGCCTGGCTTGGCCTCTAGAAACAGGGTATGGCCGTCGATAAAATTCAAAGCCACTTGATGCATTTCGGTGTTTCCGCTTGGAGATTTCGAACAGGTTCACGATCTTGCGAGCTAGAGGCATTGCGGCAGAGAAAGCGGAATGTGCTGACGGCACATAAGCATTCCGAAGCGCAACCCGCTCTCGGCGCGCGGCAGATCGTAAACAGGTTCTCAGAGATGGTAGAAATCCAGCACCGCGTTCACGGTATCGTTCAACAGCAGCACATGCTGACGCCGGATCCGCCACCCGTCGCCGTGCCGCTCCAGCGTGTACGCGGCGCGGCCGTAGAAATAGCCGGTCTCGCCAAAGCGGGTGTAGAACGTGGCCCAGTTGACGCGGGCTTCCACCAAACCGTCGGCGCCGCGTTCAACGCGTATATTGGTCAGCTGGTGCAAAGTGCGGGGCATCGGGTTGCAGGCGGCGGATTTGCCGGTGCGTATGCGGAACACCCTGTCCTCCAGGCCGGCGCGGCTGGCGTAGTAGATCAGCGACATCTCGCGCTTGGGGTCGGTGGTGTAAACGTGTTCGGAGTCCCATTGCGGCACGTGGTATTCGCAGTCCGGCGCGTAATCGGCCAGGTAGGCGTCCCAGTCCTGGCTGTCGCACCGCTCGGCGTGACGGTAGAGAAACTGTTCCACTTGGTAATGAAGTTCGATGTTCATCGCTAGGCTCCCTCGGCGGCGGCGCGCCGCGCCAGCCCTTGCAGCAGGAACTGCCGCCAGGCGCTGTGCTGGTTGACGTACAGGCCTTCATGGGTGATTTCCGTCCCGGTCAGGCAGGGGGCGATGCCCAGGGTTTCGCTATTGGGCGTGGCGCCGGTTTGCCAGCGCGGGTGGCCGCGCGAGATGTCGCTCCAGCGCTCCAGCCGCGCCTGGAAGCCGCGTTGCGCTTCGCGGAACTCGGTCAGATCATCCGGCGTGCCCATGCCGGACACATTGAAGAAGTCCTCGAACTGACGGATGCGGTTCTCGCGGTCGGCGGCGGATTCGCCCTTGACGCCCAGACACTGGCTTTGCACCAGAGTCTTGTTCCAGGCCAGCGGGCGGATGATGCGCAGCTGGGAGCTGATCTGGTCCATGAAGAACAAGCTGGGATAGATATTGAGGTTGCGCAGCCGGTGCATCATCCATTCCGCCTTGGCCTGACCGTGCTCGGCCACCAGGCGCGGCATGATGCCGGCGTAGCCGGGCCGCACCGCCGGGTTGGGCATGTCGCTGAATAGCACGCTGTGGCCGTTGGGGAAGGAGAACCAGCCGTCGTCGGTGGCGGCGTCGCCGGCGCCCAGCTTGCTGTAGTCCAGCGTGGCGGCCTGCGCCTCGCCTTGCTGGCGGCAGACCTCCTGGCGGTGCTGCACAGTGGCCACGTAGTTGTAGTGCACGGTGCTGACGTGATAACCATCCAGGCCGTTTTCGTTTTGCAGCTTCCAGTTGCCATCGTAGGTATAACTGGATTTGCCGGGCAGCACTTCCAGCTCGCCGTTGGGAGACTGCGCCACCATCATGTCGAAAAAGACCTTGGCGTCCCCCAGATAATCTTCCAGCGAGTCCGCGCCGTCCGGGTCCAGGCTGACGAAGACGAAGCCCTTGTAGCTGGCGACCCGCGCCTGTTTGAGCGACCGGGCGGCCTTGTCGAAGTCCGCCGGGTATTCGCCCGGGGCCTTGACCTTGAGCAGACGGCCGTCGTTCTTGTAACACCAGGCGTGGAACGGGCAGGTGAAGGTGGATTGATTGCCCTTGCACTGACGCACCAGGGTGGCGCCACGGTGCTGGCAGGCGTTGATCAGCGCGTGCAGCCCGCCGTTGCCGTCTCGGCTGACGATCAGCGGCTGACGGCCCGCCTGCACGGTGATGAAATCGTTGGGTGCGGCGATTTCGCTTTCATGGCAGGCGTAAATCCAGACTTTCTCGAAGATCAGCTCCATCTCCAGATCAAACAGCTGCGCGTCGGTGAACATGTCGCGGGCGATGCGGTAGATGCCGTCGTCCGGGCGAAAGTCCAGGCAGCCGCTGACGAAGCTGCGCCATTGCTCCGTGGTGCGGAAGGTTGTGCTCATCGTAATGTCCTTATCTGAGAACCCGTTCAACGTCTGCTCCGCGTCGGCGGTGCGGCATTAACCACCCGCGCATTCCGCTTTCTCAGCCGTTTTCGCTTGTTTCGCCTTGGCTCGCGAGACTTTGAACAGGTTCTGCGTTCCGGCTGGCTCGCCGCGCGAAGCGGCGAGCCGCGGTTTCAATCGGCGTTAGACTTGGGCGCGGGCGCGGCTTACCTCGGAGGAGGGGACCGGCGCCGCTTCGCGGTGCAGAGTGAAGTTGAACTCGATGCGGGCGAAAGGCTTGCCGACGCCGCTCTGACGCAGTTCCTCCGGCGCGCTGACGCGTTGAATGTCAGGCACCAGCCCTTCCCGCGAGCCGAAGGCGAAGTCATCCCACAGATACGGATCGTCCTGGATGTTGATCTGGGTGGTCAGTTTGCGAAAGCCCGGTGCGGAAACGAAGAAATGCACGTGAGCCGGGCGGTGGCCGTGGCGGCCCAGCTGCCGCAGCAGGCGGTCGGTGGGGCCATCCGGCGGCACGCTGTAGCCACAGGGCATGATGCTGCGGAAGCGATAGCGCCCCTGGTCGTCGGTGCGGATGCTGCGGCGCAGGTTGAAAGCGCTCTGGGTCTGATCGAAATAGGAGTAATTGCCCAGGCTGTTGGCGTGCCACACTTCCACCAGAGCATGCGGCACCGGTTGGCCGGCGCTGTCCAGCACCTGGCCGCGCATGAACAAGGGCTCGCCGTCGTCCGTGCCGTCGTCCAGCCGCGCTTCGCATTCGCACAAGGGCGCGCCGGCCACGTAGAGCGGGCCTTCTATGGTGCGCGGCGTGCCGCCGAGCAGGCCGGCCTTGCGCTCCGCCTCGTCGGCGCGCAGGTCCAGGAAATGTTCCAGCCCGAGCCCGGGCACGATCAAACCCAGTTCTCCGCTGCGGCCGGCGTCGGCCAGCAGACCCACCGCGCTCCAGAACTCCGACGGCTGGATGTCGAAGTCCTCGATCGCGTAGCACAGGTCGCGCATTAAGCGATTGACGATGGCGCGGGTGCGCGGGTTGGCCTGCTCGGTGGCGGGTTGGTCGAAGCGTTGCAGCAAGGCGTCGATTTCGGCGCGTTCCATGGTGTTTCTCCTTTGTTGACGGGCGGGGATGTTGTGTTTTGATTCCGCCGTGGTGGACCAGCTGGGCGGGCGCCTAGCGGTCGTCGGCGTGGATGCTCGACGGATGCCGGTTCATGGGCCGAACTTCGATGCGCATGAAGGGGAACAGCGGCAAGCTGGACAGCAATTGATGCAGCTCCTCTGCGTCGGCGACATCGAATACGCTGATGTTGGCGTACTGGCCGCTAAGCCTCCACAGATGGCGCCACTGGCCGCTGCGCTGCAGAGCCTGGGCGCGTTCGCGCTCGTCCAGTTTCAAGGCCGCGGCCCGTTCCGGGTCCAGGTCGTGGGGCAGGTTAACTTGCATTTCCACATGAAACAGCATGAAGGTCTCCTTGGCTTTTCAGAGGCTTGTCGGGTTCAGACCGCATGCAGCCGCGGCGCGGTCCGGTCGCGGCGCAAGGTCGCCAGCTTGTCCGGGTCCGGTCGTACGCCCAGGCCGGGGCCGGAAGGCAGGTGCAGTTCGAAATCCCGGTAGCAGAGAGGCTCGGTCAGCAGTTCCTCGGTCAGCAACAGCGGGCCGAACAGTTCGCTGCCCCAGTCCAGCTTTTCGAAAGTGGCGAACAACTGGGCCGAGGCGATGGTGCCGATGCCGCCCTCCAGCATGGTACCGCCGTAAAGGCCCAGACCATTGACGGCGGCGATCTCGGCCACCTGCCGCGCGGCGAACAAGCCGCCGGACTGAGCGATTTTCACCGCGAACACGTCGGCGGCGTCCAGGCGCGCCAACTGGTTGGCGTCCGCCGGGCCGTGCAGGGATTCGTCCGCCATGATCGGCACCTCGAAACGCCGCGCCAGCCGCGCCAGCGCGGCGGGGTGTTCGCGCGGCACAGGCTGTTCGATCAGTTCCACGCCGCCGTCCTGCAGCCGGGCGATGGCGCGCTCGGCCTGCATCTCGCTCCAGGCCTGATTGACGTCGACGCGCACGCTGGCGCGGCCGTCCAGCGCGCGGCAGATGGCCAGCACATGGGCCACGTCGTCTTCCGGCGCGCGCAGGCCTATCTTCAGCTTGAACACGCGATGGCGGCGCCGTTCCAGCATGTCCTCGGCCTCTGCGATGTCGCGGCCGGTGTCGCCGCTGGCCAGGGTCCAGGCCACTGGCAGGCTGTCTCGCACCCGGCCGCCCAGCAAGTCGCTCATCGGCACGCCCAATCTTTGCGCCTGGATATCCAGCAAGGCGGTTTCCAGCGCGCATTTTGCGAAACGGTTGCCGCGGGCGCCGCGACGCAGCTTGACCAGCAGTCGGCCCACTCCGCGGGCGTCTTCGCCCAGCAGCAGCGGCGCCAGGTGGCGGTCGATATTGGTTTTGACGCTTTCCGGGCTTTCCTCTCCGTATTGCAGCCCGCCTATGGTGGTGGCTTCGCCCCAGCCTTCCCGCCCATCGCGGCAGCGGATGCGCACCAGAGCCAGCGTCTGGCTGCGCATGGTGGCCACCGACAGCTGGTGCGGGCGGATGGTGGGCAGATCGACCAAGATGGTCTCCACCGTGTCTATCGCGGTATCAGGTATCAAGATTGCGCTCCCGTGGTTTCGGATATCATGCAAGCCTGTAGAGCCGCGGGTCCAACACCGTTTTCGTCTGCTTTCATACCTGTGAGGTATTGAATGGAATTGCGCCATTTGCGCTACTTCGTCGCCGTCGCCGAGGAACTCAACTTCACCCGCGCGGCGGAAAGACTGCACATCGCCCAGCCGCCGCTAAGCCGACAGATCCAGCAACTGGAGGAGGAACTGGGCCTGTTGCTGCTGGACCGCGGCGCGCGGCCGCTGCAGCTGACCGAGGCCGGCCGCTTCTTCTACGCCCAGGCGCGCAATCTGCTGGCCCAGGCCCAGGGGATGCGCGCGATGACGCGCAAGATCGCGCTGGCGCGCCGCCAGCTGGTGATAGGTTATGTCGGTTCCACTCTGTACCGGCCGCTGCCGGAGGTGATACGCCGTTTTCGCGCCATCCATGCGGACATTGAGCTGTCCTTGCTGGAAATGACTTCGTTGGAGCAGGTGGAGGCCTTGAAAGCCGGACGCATCGACGTCGGCTTCGGCCGGCTTTTGTTTGACGATCCGGCGGTGGAGCGCGAGGTGCTGGCCGAGGAAGCCCTGTGGCTGGCGCTGCCGCTGGAGCATCCGCTGGCAAGGCTGGAGGCCCCGTTGCACCTGCGCGACGCGGCGGAGGAAACGGTGCTGATCTACCCGCGCCAGCCTCGCCCCAGTTACGCCGACCAAGTATTGGCCGCCTTCCGCCAGCGCGCGCTGGAACCGGCTTACACGCTGGAGGTGCGCGAACTTCAAACCGCGCTGGGCCTGGTGGCCGCCGGCATGGGCGTGTGCGTGGTGCCGGCGAGCGTATTGCGGCTACGCCGAGACGATGTGGTTTACCGGCCGCTAACGGACGAGGGCCTGGCGTCGCCGCTAATCATGAGCGCGCGGCGCGGAGACCGTTCAGAAGAACTGGCCCTGATCCGGCGCTTGCTGCGCGAGCTGTTGCCGCGCGAGGAGGCTCTGGAGAAATAGAGGGTGGGCTACTGTTTCGACATTCATTTGCAGGGCGAGAGGGAGAGTGTGTTTTTCGTTTCGTGACGGTGAGCGGTCCGCAATAAGCGTTCGCGCGGCGAGGTTTTTCAATTCAATGACAGGGGGAGCCATGAAGAAAATATGCATCATAGGCGCGTCCGGCAAACTGGGCCAATACATGGTTCAGCATGCGCTGGACCGGGGTTACGAGGTGGTCGCGGTTTGCCGCGCGGTCAGCGCACCCAAGCTGGAGCGCTTCAAGGACCGCATCACGATCATGCCCGGCGCCAGCGACGATCGTCAGCTCATACAACGGGCCGTGGCCGGCTGCGACGGTGTATTAACCGTGCTGGTGCCTTGGGGTATGAAGCATTACTCGTCGGGCACCGCTCGGGCTGTGCTGGATTTCGCCCCGGTCGGCGCGCGGCTGGTATTTTCCTGCGGCTGGCACATCAGCCGCGACGGCCAGGATGTCTACCCATTGTCCCTTAGGTTGGCGGTGTCGATAGGCGGCTGGCTGCTACGCTTGTTTCGCGTCGGCGAAATCGAGGATCAAGTTCGGGCTTGCAACTTGATCTTCGCCAGTGACACCCAGTGGACCGTGGTGCGCGGCAGCAATCTGGAAGAGGGCGTCAGCGAGGGCCTGCCTTTGTGGAGCGAACATGTTGGCGATGCCGTGTTGAACAGCAATCTCACGCGCCGAACAGACTTCGCCCTCTTCATGGTGACGGCGCTGGAAGATGAGGCTCTGATCCGGCGGGCGCCGGCCATCGTCGGCCGCCACACTCCATCGGCGCAGGCCGCCATCGCCGCAGTGGCGGACTGACGCGTCCTTGCCGTTGGATGCTAGCCGGCTAGGCTGCTTTCTCTTGCAAATAGTGAGAGGCTATCCGCTTCTGTCCGACCAGCGCAATCAACGCCATCAGCGCGCCGGCGGCCAGAGTCACGCCGAAGCCGGCGCGCACGCCTGCATGATCCACTACCCAACCCGTCACCGCCGCGCCCAGCGCCACGCCGCTGGCGAGACCGGTGATCAGCCAGGTCAGGCCCTCGGTCAGTTGCGTCGGCGGGACCATCTCTTCCACCAAACCCATCGCAACGATCATGGTGGGAGCGAAAAACACGCCGGCCAGCAAAACGCCGGCGGTCAGCAGCCAGAGATTGGAGACCAGCAGCAAAGGCAGGGTGGCCAAGGCGGTAGCGGCGGCGGCCCGAACGAAGAGCCGCGGCAGCGGCATGTTGAGCTTGCGCGCGCCAAACAACAGGCCGGCCAGGCAGGAGCCGATCGCGTACACCGATAAGACGATGCTGGCCGCCGCCGGTTGCCCTTGCTGCTGAGCAAAAGCGACGCTGATCACGTCCACGGCCCCGGCGATGGCGCCCAGCGCCACAAGGGCCAGGATCAGCACCTGCATGCCGGCCAAGGAAGCGACCGAGCCGTGGCGCTCCCCCGTCTCTGGATGCACCAGCGGTTCGGTGCCGGCTTGCGCGCAGAAGGCGGCGACGCCGCCCGCCAGCAGCACAGCGGCCAGCAAGGGCCCGGCCTGTGGAAACGCGGCCACGCTCAGGCCGACGGCGATGGGCGGGCCGACGATGAAGCAAACCTCATCCAATACCGATTCCAGCGAAAACGCGGTGTGCAGTTGCGGCGAGCCGCGATAGATCTCCGTCCAGCGCGCGCGAGCCATCGCCGACATGCTGGGCATGCAGCCGGCGAGGGCGGCGGAAACAAACAAGGTCCACACCGGCCATTGCGCCCAACTGCAGAACAACAAGCCCAGCATGGCCGTCACGCTGAGCGCGGTGGCCGCCGGCAGCACCCGTCGCTGGCCGTAGCGGTCCACCAATCTAGAGACCTGAGGCGCCAGCAGCGCCATTGAAAAAGTGAAGGTGGCGGCGACGGCGCCGGCCAGCCAATAGGAACCGGAGGTTTGCGACAACATGGTGATGATGCCGATACCCGTCATGGAAATCGGCATCCGCGCCACCCAGGCGGCGGCTGAGAAAGCCAGGCTGCCGGGATGGGAGAACAGGCTAAGGTAGGGGTTGGCCATCGGGTTTCCTTGTGACGGGCGATGTGAATACAGCCCGTTCGCTGTTTTAATATACGCGACGTATGTTAAACTAATCGACATATATCCCGTATGTCAAATGCGGTGTGACGACCCGGGCGGAAACAGGAGAACACAATGGCAGGCAAAACGCGCAGCGAAACCATGGAGGAAACTCGGAACCGGCTACTGCAGTCTGCGCGCCGCAGTTTTGGCGCCGATGGCTACGCCGCGACGGTGATGGACGAGTTGACCGCCGCCGCCGGCGTGACCCGGGGCGCGCTCTATCACCACTTTGGAGACAAAAAAGGCTTGCTGTTGGCGGTGGCCCAGGCGTTGGACGCCGAGATCGAGGCCGGCCTCGCGCGTGCCGAGCGCGAGGCGGCAGACCCGTGGCAGGGTTTCAAGCGACGTTGTCGCGCTTACCTGCAAGCGGTCATACAGCCGGAGGCGCAACGCATTTTGCTGCGCGATGCGCCGGCGGCGCTGGGCGCCGCATATGTTCAGGCCGGTCAGCGGCAGTGCGTCAGCGCCATCGCCGAGCGCTTGCGCGCGCTGATGGACGCCGGCCTGATTCGCCACGCCAATCCCCAGGCGCTGGCGCGCTTGATCAACGGCGCGCTGCTGGAAGGCGCCTGCTGGGTGTCCGGCGCCGAGCAGCCGGAGGCGCTAGCTCAGACGCTGGACGCGCTGGAGACCTTGCTGGAGGGGCTGCGGCTAAAGGCGTAGGGCACCCTGAAGAGCAGTCTTGGCAGGTTCATAGACAGCTTCGTTTCAACGTGCGTCTAGAAAAGCCAGCACCGCTTGTTCGAAGGCGAGCGGGGCTTCCAGATTGGACAGGTGGGAGGCGGGCAGCAGCGCCAGCCGGGCGTTCGGCATGCACTCGGCCATGGCTGCGGCTTCCGCCGCGGTGGTGACCGGATCATGCTGGCCGGCGATCAGCAAAGTCGGCGTGGCGATGCGCGGCAAGTCCGCGCGCAGGTCGGCGTCGGCCAGCGCCTCGCAGCAGGCGGCGTAGCCGCTCGGCGAGGTGGCCGCAAGCCAGGCGCGCGCCTGCTCGACGGTGTCCGGCGCCTTGGCGCAAAAATCGGGGCTGAACCAACGCAGATGGGCGCTGGAGGCCAATTCCGCCATGCCGTCGGCACGCACTTGGGCGGCGCGCTGCCGCCAGGCTTCGCTTTTACCTATCTTGGCCGCGCTATTGCTGACCACCAGGCATTGCAGGCGTTCCGGCGCGTAAGCGCCTAGCCACAGGCCGGTGAGGCCTCCCATGGAAATGCCGCAAAAGTGCGCGCGTTCGATGTCCAGCGCATCCAGCAGCGACAGTGCGTCGCCGGCGAGGTCTGCCAGCCCGCACTCGGCGCTGGCTGTGCTGGCGCCGTGGCCGCGGGTATCGTAGCGCAGCACGCGGTAACGCCGGCTCAAGGCCGCCAGTTGCGGCCGCCACATGTCCAACGTGGTGCCGAGGGAGTTGGAAAGCAGCAATGCCGGCGCGGACGGAGGGCCGTCCAGTTGGTAGTGCAGCGAATGGCTGGCGAGTTTCAGCATGGGCATGACGGGCTCCTTTACCTATGTCTGGGATTTCAAAACCGCAGGCGCCGCATCCAGCCGCGCCATCGCGAACAAGGCTAGCGCGCCGGCCAGCACCGGCGCGGCGGCCCAAGCGAAGAAACCGTGCGCCGAACCCGCTGCGGAAAGCAGCAGAGCGCCGGTCATCGAGCCGATGATGGAGCCGGCGCGGCCGGCCGCCAGCGCCCAGCTTACCCCGGTGGCGCGCGCTTGGGTGGGGTAGAGCGTGGCGGCGAGTATGCTCAAATTGTTCAAGGCTCCGGTCAGGCTGAAGCCCACTAGGAACACCGTGGCGAACAGCCAGCCGCCGTCGCTCAACGCCGCGCCCACCGCGGATAGGGCCAGCGCAGCCAGCAAGCACAAGCAGGGCAGCACCCGGCGCGCGCCCATCCGGTCGATCAGCATGGCCATGACCACGCCGCCCACTGCGCCTCCCAACGGCACCATGGCGCTGATGCGCGCCGCTTGCGCCGTGCTGTAACCATGGTCCCGCAGAATGGTGGGCATCCAGTTGGTCAGCAGATAAAACACGAACAAGCAGCAGAAAAAAGTCAGCCACAACAGCAAAGTGCGGGCGCGAGCGCCGGCGACGAACAGCAGACTGGCCGAGGCGCGGCCGGACGCCGCCGCGTTTTCATGGCGAAAGGACTGGCTTTGCCAATGAGGGTCCGGATTGATGCGGGCAACGATGCGGCGCAGCGCGGCTTCCTGTTCCGGCTTGCCGGCGAGATAGCACACGGACTCCGGCAACAGCCATGCCATGAAGGGCAGCAAGAGCAGAGGCGCCAGACCGCCAGCCACCAGTACGCCTTGCCAACCCCATAACGGGATGATCTGGCTGGCGACGCCGCCGCCCAGCGCCAATCCGGCGGTGAACCCCGCGTAGCTGAGCGTCACCAGCAACATGCGGTGGCGGGCAGGGGAGTATTCCGAGCTCAGCGTAATGCAATTGGGCAGCACGCCGCCCAGGCCGATACCGGTGATAAAGCGCAACAGCGCCAGCGTTTCTATCGATTCGGATTGCGCCGAGGTCAAGGTGCCCAGGCCGAAGATCAAGGTGCACAGTAGCAAGACCCGCTTGCGGCCCAGCCGGTCCGCCACCGGACCGAAGGCGAAATTGCCTACCAGCATGCCAAACAAGCCGGCTCCGATCCGCCACCGGACCGAAGGCGAAATTGCCTACCAGCATGCCAAACAAGCCGGCTCCGAAAGCCGGAGCCAATTGACTGCGGGTAATACCCCATTGGCCAATCAGCTCCGGCGCGATGTAACCGATGGCGGCGGTGTCGAAACCGTCCAGCAGCACGATGAGAAAACACAGCGTCAGCACCATGACTTGATAGCGGGACAGCGGGCTATCGTCGATGAACTCGCTGATATCCATAGGCTTGTTCTGCATGGGAGGCTCCTATGAAAGTGGGCGCGCGGTCGGCTCTCGCCGTGTAGCGCTATCCGACGCGCGGTGGACGGCGAACAGGTTTTCAGACGCGCTCGATGATCAGCGCGATGCCTTGACCGACGCCTATGCACATGCTGCACAGCGCATAACGGCCGCCGTTGCGTTGCAATTGGTACAGCGCGGTGGCGGCCAGGCGCGCGCCGCTGGCGCCCAGAGGATGGCCAAGGGCGATGGCGCCGCCGTTGGGATTGACGTGTTCGGCGTCGTCCGGCAAGCCCAGGTCTCGCAATACAGCCAGCGCCTGGGCGGCGAAGGCCTCGTTAAGTTCGATTACGTCCATTTGATCGAGGCGCAGCCCGGCCAGAGCCAGGACTTTGCGGATGGCCGGGGCCGGGCCGAAGCCCATGATGCGAGGCTCCACGCCGGCGCAGGCCATGGCCAGTACGCGCGCGCGCGGCGTCAGCCCATGGCGTTTCAGCGCGTTTTCTCCGGCCAGCAGCAGCGCCGCCGCGCCGTCGTTGATGCCGGAGGCGTTGCCGGCGGTGACGCTGCCGTCGGTCCGCACCACGCCCTTGAGCCGGGCCAGCGCTTCCAGCGAGGTGGCGCGCGGGTGTTCGTCGCGCGTGAAACTCAGCGGCTCGCCCTTGGCGCGCGGAATCAGCACTTCCATCAATTCATCGTCCAGCCGGCCGGCTTCCTGCGCGGCGGCGGCTCGCAGCTGGCTGCGCAGCGCGAAGGCGTCCTGATCCGCGCGCGAGATGCGGAACTGCTCGGCCACGTTTTCCGCGGTTTCCGGCATTGAGTCCACGCCATAGCGCTCGCGCAGCAAGGGGTTGACGAAACGCCAGCCCATGGTGCTGTCCTCTATGCGCAGATTACGGGCGAAAGCGCTGTCCGCCTTGCCCATCACATAGGGCGCGCGACTCATGCTTTCCACGCCGCCGGCGATCAGCAATTCGGCTTCGCCGCTCTTGATGGCGCGCGCGGCCTGGCCGATGGCGTCCAGGCTGGAACCGCAGAGGCGGTTGACCGTGCTGGCAGGGGTGGACGCCGGCAGGCCGGCCAGCAGCGCGGCCATGCGCGCCACGTTGCGGTTGTCTTCGCCGGCCTGGTTGGCGCAACCATAGAGCACATCGTCCAACAAGGCCCAGTCCGCGCCCGGATTGCGTTGTTGCAAGGCGGCCAAGGGCAGGGCGGCCAGGTCGTCGGCGCGCAAGGCTGACAGCGCGCCGCCGTAGCGGCCGAAGGGCGTGCGGATGGCGTCACAGATATAAGCCTGTCTCATTGGACATCTCCTTGGCGGGCGTCGGTCAGCCGAACCGGAGTCAGCCGCTGCAATTCATCGAAATCCAGGCCAGGCACGCATTCGCGCACCAGCAACTCTCCGTCGCGGAGGTCTATCACCGCAAGGTCGGTGTACACACGGTGTACACAAGCCACGCCGGTCAGAGGATAGCTGCAGGTTTCCACCAGTTTGCATTCGCCCTGTTTGTTCAGATGCTCCATCATCACGAACACTTGCTTGGCGCCGATGGCCAGGTCCATCGCGCCGCCCACCGCCGGGATGGCGTCCGGCGCGCCGGTGTGCCAGTTGGCCAGGTCCCCGCGTCTGGATACCTGAAAGGCGCCCAACACGCAGATGTCGAGATGACCGCCGCGCATCATGGCGAAAGAATCGCCATGATGGAAAAAGCAGCCGCCCGGCAATAGCGTGACCGGCTCCTTGCCGGCGTTGATCAGGTCTGGGTCCGCCTGACCTGGAGCCGGCGCCGGCCCCATGCCCAGCAGGCCGTTTTCACTGTGCAGGAAGATGTCCAGCTCCGGCGGCAGATAGTCGGCCACCCGGGTGGGCAGGCCAATGCCCAGGTTGACGTACGCGCCCTCCGGGATGTCGCGCGCCACCCGCGCCGCCATCTGCTCGCGATTCAGTCGTTTATTCATGCCGGCCTCCTTGCGTTAACTGGCCGCCGACGCAAACCAGCTTGTGAACGAAGATGCCCGGCGTCACCACGGTTTCCGGGTCCATTTCGCCTAGCGGCAGCAGCTGCCCCACCTGGACGATGGTCTGGCGCGCGGCGGCGGCCATGATGGGGCCGAAGTTGCGTGCCGCCTTGCGGTATTGCAGATTGCCCCAGCGGTCCCCTCGGCAGGCCTTGATCAGCGCGAAGTCGGCGTGGATGGGGAGCTCCAGCACATAGTCGCGGCCATTGATCCGGCGGGTTTCCTTGCCTTCCGCCAGCAGAGTGCCGTAGCCGGTGGGCGTGAAGATGGCGCCCAGCCCGGCGCCGGCGGCCTGGATGCGCGCCGCCAGATTGCCCTGCGGCACCAATTCCAGTTCGATGTCGCCGGCGCGGTAGAGCGCGTCGAACACCTGTGAGTCCGCCTGGCGCGGAAACGAGCAGACGATCTTGCGAACCCGGCGTGCCCGCAGCAAGGCGGCCAGCCCGGTTTCGCCGTTGCCGGCGTTGTTGTTGACGATGGTGAGATTGCGCGCGCCATGGTCTATCAGCGCGTCGATCAATTCCGCCGGCTGGCCGGCGACGCCGAAGCCGCCAATCATTACCGTGGCGTCGTCGTGGATGTCGGCAATGGCGGCGGCGGGCGAGCTTACCGTTTTATCTATCATCGACTGTCCTTTGCGGGCTGCGTGCAGCCATAAAAGAGGTTGTGCGATTATCGAACCAAATAACTTTAATCGCGCATTCAGCATGCTTGCCGGCCAGCCGCGGGGTCAATACGATGATCGCAATAGTGTGCGGCAATCGCTCAAGATGAAAAAAAGGAGGCAAGATGCAACAGCGGCAAGACCCCATTTCCGAAGAAGGCGTGGAAGAGACCTTTAGCGGCGACCCCAACTACATGGCCTCGCTGGCGCGGGGCTTGGCTGTGATTCAGGCGTTCTCCGCACAGCGGCGCCTGCTGTCCACTTCGCAGATCAGCCAGCGCACCGGCATTCCTCGCGCAGCGGTGCGACGCTGCTTGTACACCTTGAACAAGCTGGGTTTCGTGGACAGCGAGGACGGCCGCCATTTCGCCCTGCGGCCGCGCATCCTGGCGCTGGGCCACGCCTATCTGGGCTCAACGCCGTTGGCGCGCGCCGGCCAGCCTGTGCTGCGCCACGTCAGCAGCAGCGTCAACGAATCCAGCTCTATCGCCATCCTGGACGGCGACGACATCCTCTATATCGCGCGTGCCTTCACCAGCCGAATCATGACGGTGGATCTGGATATAGGCAGCCGTTTGCCCGCGACGTGCACATCAATGGGCCGAGCGATGCTGAGCCGGCTGCCCGCCGCCGAGCTCGCTCAACTATTGGACCGGGCGAGGCTGGTCCAGCACACGCCGCACACCATCGTAGAGCGGCCGGAGTTGGAGGCGGAGCTGGCGAGGGTGGCGGAGCAGGGCTACGCCTTGATTGATCAGGAATTGGAAATCGGTCTGCGTTCCATTGCCGTGCCCATCATCGGGGGCGATGGCCGCGCCGCGGCGGCGATCAATGTCGGCGTGCAAGCCGCGCGCGTCAGCCGCGAGGATTTGTTGCTGCGCATCTTGCCGGTGCTGCGCGAGGCGGCGGCGGAACTGGCCTTGCTGCTTGCTTGAGCAAAGCGTTGTCGATGAAGCGGATAGGACATCAGAATTAACAGCGCTTGAGAAAACCCTATGCTAAACCTACAGCAATAAAACATAGGAGAAAGCAGGGCGAGATGTCGTTCAAATTTCCGGAAAAGGTTCCTGCCGCGGGCGCCGCCGGTAATGCCGGCCTGGCTTCCGTCGTAGAGGCCGCCCCGGTGGGGGTGTTGGTGGTGGCGGCCGATGGACGCATGCTCTACGTCAACAGCGCGCTGGAAAACATGTTTGGCTACAGCAAGGCCCAGCTCCTTGGACAGCCGGTGGAAATGCTGTTGCCGGCGGATATTCGCGAACGCCATCTAGATTTTCGTCAGCTGTTTTTTGCCAATCCCACGCCCAGAACCATGGGCAGCGGCCGCGAGCTGTTTGCCCAACACGCAGATGGACGCCAGTTCCCGATTGAAATCGGCCTGGGTTCGATGCCGCACGACGACGAAGTCTGCGCGGTGGCCTTTGTCAGCGACATCACGCCGCGGCGCCGGCTCGAGCATCGCTTTTCCAAAGTGGTGTCTTCACTGCCTATCGGCCTGCTGATGGCGGGCGCGGATGGCAGGATTTCAATGACCAATCAAGCACTGGACGCCATGTTTGGTTATCCGCCAGGCGAGCTGGTCGGCAAGCCCGTGGAGGTGCTGCTGCCGCAGCGCGTGAGAAACGGCCACCCGGCTTTGCGCTCCGCCTTCGCCAAGGCGCCGGAAGTGCGGGCGATGGGTTCCGGGCGCGACCTGCTGGCCCAGCACCGGGACGGCAGCGAATTTCCGGTGGAAGTGGGGCTGACCCCGCTGGAAACCGAAGGGGAGCGGCAGGTGTTGGCCGCAATCACCGACATCTCTTTGCGCAAGAAATTTGAGGAAACGCTGCAGCAGGCCAATGCTCAACTGGAGGAGTTCACTTATGTGGCCTCCCATGATTTGCGCTCGCCTTTGCGCGGCATCGCGGATCTGATTTCGTGGATTCGCGAAGATTTGGATCCGTCCCAGCTCAGCGCGGACATAGAGAAAAACTTTGCCCGGGCCGAAGAGCGCATCGCCCGCGCTGAACGCATGATAGAAGACTTGTTGGAATACGCGAGGGCAGGGCGCCAGGATGAACGAATCGAAGAGATCGACCCCGGCAAACTGGTGCGCGAAACCCTGGAGCTTCTCGATATTTCCCCCGATTTCCGGCTGGATGTTGAAATCAACGCCAGGCCGTTTCCCGCCGCCCGCACGCCGCTGTCCTTGGCGATCCGCAATTTGCTGTCCAATGCCTGCAAGCATCACGGCGGAGGCAAAGGCGTGATTCGCATTACGGTGGAGGAAGAAGGGCGCTTTAATCTGTTCACGGTGGAAGACGACGGCGTTGGCGTGCCGGAGGGCTCTGAAGAGCGTATTTTCAAGTTGTTTCACCGCGCCAGCAGCCAGGCGGCGGGGCATGGCGTTGGACTGGCGGTAACCCGCCGCATGGTCAACAGCAATGGCGGCACCGTGGTTCTGGATCGAAACGGCACGCTGGGCGGCGCTTGTTTCCGTATCCGCTGGCCGCGGTTTCCGCTCAAGGAGATGGAATGATGGCAAGCGCGGTGATATCAAGCGACATTACGGTTTTACTGGTGGATGACGATGACGTGGCCATTGAAGGCGTATTGCGCGGCGTGCGCCGCCAAGGGCTTGAGTGCAATATGGTGACCGCCTGCGATGGCCTTGAGGCCTTGCAAATCCTGCGGGGAACGCACGACAGCAAGCGGATCACCAGCCCCTTTCTGATTTTGCTGGACCTTAATATGCCGCGGATGGACGGTTTTCAATTTCTCGAAACCGTCCGCGCCGACAACCAGTTGCGCAATTCGGTGATCTTCGTGCTGACCACCTCGTCGCGGGACACGGACCGCATGCGCGCTTACGAGGAAAACGTGGCGGGCTATATGATGAAATCCGCCGTGGGTCCGCAATTCGTGAAACTGATGGATCTACTGCATTCTTACGCCCAGTCCGTGGTTTTGCCGGCCCGGTAATCGCAATGATCGACGATGTCGAATGCCTGCAAGAGGCGCCGCAGCAAGTCAGCGTGCTGGTAGTGGACGACGACGACGTCGACCGCGAGCGCATCATCCGCCTGCTGCACAGAAACGCCTTATGTTCGCAAATCCTGGAAGCGGACTCCAAGGCCAGCGCCTTGAGTCTGTTGGGCCGGGAGCTGTTTGACTTTGTTTTTCTGGATTTCAAACTGGACGACGGCGACGGGCGCGAACTAGTGCCCTCAATCCAGCAACGCAATCAATCCTGCCTGATCGTGGCGGTCACCGGCACCGGCAATGAGCGCATTGCCGCCGAGGCCATCAAACTGGGGGTATACGAATACCTGCCCAAGTTCGAGCTGACCGAGGACCGGCTGCGCCAAACCATCAGCGACGGCGTGCGGGTGGCGGCGATGCAAGCCAAGCTGCGTGAAACCGAGCTGCTATTGCAACACCGCAGCCTCTACGATTCGCTAACTGATTTGCCCAACCGCAATCTGTTTCTTGATCGCCTGGAGCAGTTGTGCGCATTGCACGCTCGCAATCAGTTGCCGTTTGCCGTGTTGATGATAGATCTGGACCGCTTCAAGGAGGTCAACGATAAACTCGGCCATCAGACCGGCGATTTGGTGCTGCGGGAAGTGGGCACGCGCTTCGCCAGCCTGCTCAGAGGCTCGGACACCATCGCTCGCCTGGGCGGCGATGAGTTCGCCGCCTTGCTGCTGGAGGTGGATGGAGCGGAATGCGCGTTGGCCTTGGCGGAGAAAGTGGGGCATACGCTGGACGCGCCGATTCTGGTGGGCGAACACGCCTTGTCGATAGGCGCCTCCTTCGGTGTGGCGATGTGCCCGCAACATGGCTGCGACCCTGTCCAGCTGTTGTCTTGCGCCGATATCGCGATGTATCAGGCAAAAAGCAATCTCGGCTCTGTTGCCTTGTACGCGGGCGAAAACGACAAACCCTGGCCCAAGTCGGGGCAAACCACTCAGGCCTTGATTACCCAGCTAACCCGGGCGCTCCAGCACAAGGAGCTGGAAATGCATTATCAGCCCAAGGTCCGACTGGACACCGAGGAAGTGGTCGGCTTCGAAGCCTTGGTCAGATGGAATAGCCCGATACAGGGACAGGTAAACCCCGATGACTTCATGCCCACGCTGGAATCTTGCAATCTACTGAGCCGTTTCACTTATTTGACGCTGGAACTGGTGCTGTCCCAGCAACAGATATGGATCAACCAGCTGCGGGAACCCTTCAAGGTGGCGGTGAACATTTCCGCGCGGATGCTGGAAGATAGTCGGTTTGTGGAAGAGGTGATGGCGCGGCTGGCCAGCTACAAGATTCCACCCAGTCTGCTGGTGTTGGAATTGACGGAAACCGCGCTGGTCATCAACCCGGTCAAGGCTAAGGCGATGATAGAACAACTTCACGCCCATGGCGTGTCCTTGTCGATAGACGATTTTGGGGCGGGCTTCACTTCTTTTACCTACCTGAAAAACTGTCCAATCACCGAGATCAAGCTGGACAAAGCGTTTGCGCAGGGATTGGAACCAGGTTCCTTCAACGCCTCGTTGATTCAGTGCATGGCGGTATTCTGCCAGAGCCGCGCCATTGACTTTATTGTCGAAGGCGTTGAGCGCAAGAAATATTGGCCAGTTTTGATGCGACTAGGCTGCTATTTGGGTCAGGGCTACAGCATTGCCAAACCCATGCCTGCGGCAAAAGTGTTGCCGTGGCGGGAAATGTGGGAGCGCGGCAAGAGACGAGCTTGATTGACGTTCACAACGGAAGCCGTACTCGTTGGGAACGCTGAAAAACAAAACAATGTCGATTTTTATTGTTAAAGTAAAGCTCTTGCAAATTGCCTTGCTCATTTAAACAAGGGCAAAGCTTCTATCTCTGGCTTCGCGTAGTAAAATCCTTGATGCCAGTTTATTCCAATCGTCGAAAGAAACTCAGCTTCTCCTTGGGCTTCTATTCCTTCGGCTATAATATTTATATTTAACTTTTTACATGCAAGCGCAATGGCCTCCACAACCACCTGCCTGGTGTTGTCCAAGTGGATGTCTCTGGTGAGCTCCATGTCGAGTTTTATTATGTGGGGTTGAAATTGCACAAGAAGATTCAAGCCTGAATAGCCAGCCCCAAAATCATCAATGGCCGTCATCATCCCTATGCGACGATATTCGTCGAATATTCTTTTTAGGTGAGCGCTGTTTGAAACCTTTTCCCCTTCAGTGACTTCAAATATCAACCTGGAGTGGGGGAGGCCAAATTTTTTCGTGGCCTCCATGGTGGCGCGAATGCAAGCGGATGGATTGTAAATTGCGTTTGGCAAAAAATTAATGCTTAGCTTGCAGCTTGAATCTTTCGCCAGGCCTAGGCGAGAGGCCAGTTCAATAGCTTTTACCCGGCAAGATTGATCGAATCGATATCGATTCGTATCATCAATTTTTTCCAAAACGCTTGATGCGGATTCACCATTTATGCCTCTCACAAGGGCTTCAAAAGCAATCGGCCTCATAGTCTTGGCATCTAAAATCGGCTGAAAAGCCATGGTGAAATCAAAAGAAAGAGCGGTAAGGCTTTTACAATTCGAACAACCAAAATCATCGAGCATTTCGGTACTTTCCATGGATTTTTTCATTGAGCTTGATATGATATTTTTCCTGCAACAGTGGCTAAATTTTTTGCACGCAAACCCGTGCAGGACTCTCTAGAAATACTGGCGACTGTAGCGGTTACTTGGCAATCAATATCAGTATAGTACCCGGCGGCATAATTTCAATTTTTTATAATGACAAATGAGATTTATGTTCTTGAAAAATATAATTTTTGCCTTGTAAACCCTATAACTTGTTCAAAATTTAGGGCCGCTTTTGCAGGAGACAATTTTTGGGGACGGTGTTTTTAAATGCACTTAACCCGTTTTTGCGACGGTTTCTAATAATTTTTTTAGCAATGGCGACAATGAGCGCCGCTGCACGGTAATAGCATAAAAGGTTTCTTCAACTTGCGGTACTTCACAATATTGCTGTAGCAGCCCTTTTTCCAGTTCGTCTTTGACCACGATGGCAGGCAGCAAAGCTACGCAGCCCGCGTCACGCGCGAGTAGTCGCAACATGGCCATGTCATCTACTTCGGCGCGGATAGCGGGCTGTAGGGTCAGCTCTTCGCACAGTAGGTCAAAGCGCAAGCGAATCTCACTCTTGCGGCTAGGCACCAGCAGAGGCAGCGTAGGCAGGTCGCGCTCGAAGTGGAAGGGCAGCCCCTCCGGCCGAGGCGGCCCCACCAATACTACCGGCTGGCGCGCCAGCGTGCGGCAGCGCCAAGATTGTTTGTCGTCGCCAAGCACCGGCCGGTTGGACAGCACCACGTCCAGTTCGTGGCTCTTGAGCCGCTGAAGCAATTCATTCAGGCTGCCAGACTCAAGTACTAGCCGCACATCGGCTTCTTTCAGCACCGGCTGTAAAAACCATTCTTGGAAATTACGTGACAGCGTCGCCACGCTGCCTATGCGCAAGGTGCCACGCCCTTGGCCTGAAGCGGCGACGGCCAATAGTTCGTTGCCCAGCGCGAAAATCTCCTCGGCGTAGCGCAGCACCACCGCACCTAGCTCCGTCAACTGCAGCTTGCGGCCTTCGCGCAGAAACAGCGGCTGGCCTAGTTGCTCTTCCAACTGACGGATTTGCGCCGATAGCGCCGATTGCGAAACATGCAGTCTCTCCGCCGCACGCGTCAGATGCCCTTCGCTGGCAACAGCCCAGAAATAATGAAGATGGTGGTAGTTGAGCCGGCTCATCGTTCTAAAATAAAGAATAAAAAGTGATATTTAATCTATTTTACTGAACACAATTCGCCAGGCAAAGTGCAATCAGCTTAAACAACGGAGCTCATCATGCCCCAAACCCTGCTGGCCGCGCTGCCGTTCGCTATCGCGCTGGCCTGGTTGTTGCCCACCCTATGGCCTGGCCGCGCATTGCCTCGCCACTGGCGAGCAGCCGAATTTGCCGCCATCGGCGGCGGTCTGTTACTGCTTGCTCCGATATTCATGCCACAGCCTGCGCCCTGGTTTTCCGCCGCTTGGCTCATGCAGGCGCTGATTCAGTTGCTGGGTTGGATGGTTCTGCGCTATTCGCGCCGCTATATGCAAGGCGAGCCGGGACAGGCGCGCTTTTTGCGCGCCATCGGCAGCCTATTGGCGGCAGTGACGGTGGTGGTGCTAGCCAACCATCTCATGCTGATGGCGGCGGCCTGGATAGCTTGCAGCCTGTCTTTGCAGGCGCTGCTCACTTTTTATCCTGATCGTCCAGCCGCACAACTGGCCGCGCGCCGTGAATGGCGCGCAAGCCGGCTGGCCGAACTGCTGTTGTTTGGCGCGCTGTTGTCATGGTCCTACGCCGGGGGCAGCTTGAGTTTGTCGCCGGACGCGCAGACGCCGCTGGCAAGTGACGCTCAGGGCTACGCGGCGGCGGCTGGATTGCTGCTGGCCGCAGCGGTAGTCATCAAGGCCGCCCAGCTGCCTTTTCATGGTTGGCTCACTCAGGTGATGGAAGCCCCGACACCGATTTCGGCGCTGCTACACGCCGGAGTAGTCAATTTGGGAGGCGTGGTGTTGATTAAAGCGGCGCCGATACTGCAGGCCGCGCCGCAAGCCAATATCCTGCTGATGCTGTGGGGAGGCGCCAGTGCGCTGCTGTGCTGTGTGGTCATGCTTACGCGCATCAGCATCAAGCTGCATTTGGCTTGGTCCACCTGCGCGCAGATGGGCCTCATGCTGCTGGAAATTGGGATGGGTTGGTATTCGCTGGCCTTGCTGCATCTGCTTGCTCACTCGTTCTATAAGGCTCACGCGTTTCTATGCACGGGTGAGGCCGTGCGCAAGACCACAACGCAACATATGCGAGGAGAGAAAGCCGCCGCAAGTCTTTGCGCCTACTTGGCAAGGGGACTGCTGGCGGTGCTGTTGCTGGGCGTCTCGCAATGGCTGTGGCAGCGCTGGATATCCGTCGCGGCGTTGCCTCCGTTGTTTTGGTTAGTGATAGGGCTGGGCATGGGCGCGCTGCTGCGCGGCTGGGCTGGCTGGATAACAGCCATAATCTTGACCCAGTTTTATCTGTTTCTACACATCCTGGCAGCCCAAATCCTGCCGTTACATGGCCCGACTCCGCCGGAGTGGGCCCAAAGCTTGCTGGCCGGGATGTTCCTTTTCGTTTTTCTGTTGCAAGGCTGGCTGCTGCGCCATCCGCAAGGCGCGCTGGCGCGTCGGATCCACCCGCGGGCTTTCGCCGGTTTTTACTTGGATGAATGGTGGTGCATGCTGGGCCGCCGCCTTCAAGGCCCAGCCATTCCCTTGCTCCTGAAATGGCCCCAATTGCAGGAGAGCCGCCGTGACTGAGCATGAACAAGCCATAGCCCGAGCCCTGGCCGCTATCGCGCCGGCCTGGCCGCTGGATAGCCTGGTGGCCAGTTCGCCCTACTGGGGGCTGCGAGACCAGCCCTTTCACCAAGCTGCCGATACCTTGCGCCAGGCAGCCAATAGTCCGCTGCACCTGCCTCAAAATGAATATATGGATGCTTGGCGACGTGGTGAAATCAGCCCAGACGCATTGGAGGTTGCGCTATCGGAAACGGGGTGGACCGACGGCGTGCAAGCCTGGCTGGACGCCTCGCCCCCCCAAAGCGACAGCGATTCGCTCTCGTCGCCGGGTGCGCTGGCCACTTATCACCGCGAAGCGGCCGGGCCGCTTAATGTGCAAAGCTGGACAGATGTCGTTATCCAGCAAATCAGCCAGTATTGTGCGGCTTGGTTTGATCGCGATCAGGCCAACTGGCACCTTGACCATGAGCATGGCTTTTATGCGGCCTGGCTGGAACAGATACGCCAACCTTACGGCCTGAGCGTCTTGCCGGAGCGGCGGGAACAGATCCGCCTACGTGCCGAGCAGCTACCCGGCGACGCGGAAGCCATGCTGACGGTTGGTCTCACGCAGCTGCAACCGGAGTCATTATGGCTGACGACTTGGCTGCAGGCTTTATTGATGCGCAATAATGGCTGGGCGGCTTGGTGCGCCTATCTAAACTGGCAGGCAGGGCTGAACGGCGAAAGCGACGGCCACCTGCGCCAGCTATTAGCCATCCAGATAGCCTGGGAATGTTTGCTCGACGACGGCATGCGCGCGCCGGACAGCCCCTGGGCGGCCTGGCGCCGCGATTGGGATCGGTGCCGGCATGGCCGCGCCGACGCGCGCTTGCTGATCTGGCAGCGAGCCCATGAGCTGGCGCTTCATGGTCCGCTAACCCAGGCGTTGTGCCGTGAATCCTCTATGGAAGACGCCGTGCGTCCGGCAATGCAAGCGGTGTTTTGCATCGATGTACGTTCCGAACCGCTGCGCCGCGCACTGGAGGAAACCATTCCTGAAAGCCGCACTTATGGTTTCGCCGGATTTTTCGGTCTGCCGCTGGCTTACCGTGTACCAGGCAGCGAGACGGCCCAGCCGCGCCTGCCGGTGCTGCTAGCGCCGGGCTGGGAGGCGAGCACGCCGCTTGAGCCTAAGCCCCTTATAACGCGGCACGGCTGGCAGACCTTCCAACGCTTGCCTCTCTCAGGCTTCGCCCTGGTGGAAAGCGCTGGTCTTGGCAAGCTGACCGCGCTGATCCGGCGCAGCAAAACGCGCAGCTATCAAGCCACGCTGCCTCAGCTCGACCCCTGGCTTACGACAGAGGCGGCCAAACCAGTGCCGCAAGACCAACTGGGCCTGGAAAAACGCGTGGAAATTGTCTCTGGCCTGCTGCCTGCCATGGGGCTGTCCGGCGTGCTGGCGCCTTGGGTGCTGCTGACCGGCCATGCCAGCCACGCCAGCAATAATCCGCAAGCGGCGGCGTTACAATGCGGCGCTTGCGGCGGTCATGGCGGTCACCAGCATGTGCGGCTCCTGGCCAACTGGCTCAACGATCCCGCCTTGCGCGCGCGGCTGGCGGAGCAGGGCCAGCCCATCCCCGCCGACACGGTATTCCTGCCCGCGCTACACCTTACCCACAGCGACGAAATCCTGTTGCTGGATACCGACGCCCTGCGTGCGGAGGCGCACGCGCGCCTGCCCGAGCTGCAGGCGAAGTTGCGGGCGGCCTCTGCCTTGGCGCGGCGGCGTCGCGCGCCGCTATTGGGTCTGGAGCCGGCAGCGAACGACGCCATTTTGCTGAAAAAAATGCGACAGAAGGGCGACGACTGGGCGGAAACACGGACCGAATGGGCGCTGGCAGGCAATGCGCTGTTCATCGCCGCATTGCGGGCCAAGACGCGGAAGCTGGACCTGGGCGGCCGAGCCTTCCTGCATGAATACGACTGGCGCGCCGATCCGGACGGCAAAGGGCTGCAAGCTATCCTTGCCGCGCCCATGGTGGTGGCTCACTGGATCAATATGCAATACTTCGCCTCCACGGTAGACCCGCGCCGCTTTGGCAGCGGCAACAAGCTGCTTCACAATGTGGTGGGCGGCCGCATCGGCGTGTTCGAAGGCAATAGCGGCGATTTGCGCATTGGCTTAGCCTGGCAGTCCGTCCATGACGGCCAGCGCCTGCGCCACGCTCCGCTGCGGCTGGCCGCTTGCATAGACGCGCCGCCGGACAAGCTGGCGGAAGCGCTGGCGGCGCAGCCCATCCCACGCCAACTGGCGGAAAACGGCTGGCTGCACCTGTATTGCGTGCACGGCGACACGCCGCTGCGCTGGCATGCCGACGGCGGATGGAAACATGACTGAATGTCATGCCGCCTTGCTGACCCGGCACGGCAAGCATGCTGCCATCGCCCCCAAGCTTGCCGGTATTGGCTGGGGCCTGACGCTGGTGGATAGTTTCGACACCGACAGCCTGGGCACTTTTACCGGCGAAGTTCCGCGCGCAGGCAGCCAGCGAGTCGCAGCACTGGCCAAGGCCAAGTTGGCTTGTGAGTTCAGCGGCTTGCGCTATGGCATTGGCAGCGAAGGCAGCTTCGGCGGCGACCCGTGGCTGGGTGTTTGCGGCTGGGGCGCCGAATTATTGCTGTGCTGGGACGCGCAGCGCCAATACGCGGTGGAAGCCTGGGTGAGCGGTCCAGAAACCAATTTCTGCCGCTGGACGCTGAGCCATCTGGCGGCTTTGCCCGACATTCTTCGCCTATCAGGCTTTCCGACACACGGTTTGATTGTCGGCCGACCCGGCGAGGCAGCCTTCCATAAGGGATTAGTAGACGAAGCGGCGTTGCAAGAGCATCTTGCCCTGTATCTCGTCGACGGGCCTCTGCATCTGGAAAGCGATATGCGCGCCCATCGCAATCCAACGCGCATGGCGATGATCGCACGCTGCGCCGCTGTATTGGCGGAAAGACTGATCTGCACATGTCCAGCGTGCAAGGCGCTGGGTTTTGGCGAAATCTCCCCACTAGCCGGAGCCCCATGCAAAGACTGCGGCGCGCTCACCAGCCAAGCCAGTGTTCGCCGCTGGCAATGCCCATGCTGTCAATACCGGCGTGAACAGCGATTACATGCAGCGGTTTCACCGCAATACTGCGACAACTGCAATCCCTAGCCTTATAAAACCTGTTCACGATCTGCTCCGCACCGTTAGAGACCTTGTGCGATAAGTGCCGGCATTCAAAATGCCCGCGTGCCGCGCGAACATTCCACTTCCTCAGCTGTTTTCGCCTTATCTCGCCTTACGACTTTTTTTGGCTTGACTGCTGACTGCTCGTGGCAATGGAAGGCAAGAGGCGGTTGCCGTTCGCCTCTCATGTTAACCGCATATGACTGTCAAATAATAATGCCTTTCGTTTTCTTGATGCACATGGCAAGTCATTTGTATTTATTTTTATTTGTGGAATAATTTTTCAATGGATTAATGTGACGAAGGATCAGTAATTGCGATTTGGTAATGTTGCTTGAGGCATAAAAAGTTATCGCTTTAAGGAAATCCTTATGGATGCATTTGTTTTAAATACGTATTCTCGACGCCACTTGCTGCGGTAGTGAAGCGGGATTTGCTGCTGGTGACAGCAAGCTTTTTGCAATAACAAAGCATCATCTGAGGTGACGCTGAATTATTGCCAATTTTTCATGTGGAGGTTTTTGTGAAATATAAAAGTTTGCTTTTGGTGTTGGGGGTTGCGTTTTCTGGGGTGTCGCAATTGGCTTCGGCAAATAGCGCGGATTTGCTGATTACCGGCAAATTGGTGCCGCCTTCGTGCACGCCGACTTTGAGCGGCGGTGCGGTCATCGATTATGGCGATATTCAGGTATCCGAACTGGGCACTAACGCGGCGACCACACTGGAGGATCGAAAAGTCAGCCTGACAGTAACCTGCCTGGAGGATACCGCGCTGGGCATTCGCATCACCGATGCACGCTCGGAGAGCAAGCCCTTGTTGATAACCGAAATTCCTCTGCCAACTAATCCTGCCGGCAGCCATGCGGTAGCCTTTTCCAACAATCAAACCATGGGTTTGGGGAACGATGTGGCAATGGGAAAGCTGGGCGTATGGTGGCTGAGCATGGAGTTCGACAAGCTGAAAGCAACCAATAAAGCTAATGATGAAGTGGGCGAAACTGGAAAACTATTGTACTCAATTAATAATGGCGTTTCTTGGGGAGAGACGACTACCACCCCACTTGATCCGCATTACATCGGCGGCAATGTCACCACTTTTGCCATCAAAGGAAAAGCGACTAATACCCCTGCGGTAGCCACCGTGCATGAGTTCCCCATGGTGGTGGCAGCGGCATTGAACATCAAGGGACGCTTGAATGTGAAGGACGACACCAAACTGGATGGCAAAGGCACTTTCACTATTTATTACCAGTGATTTGCTTGAGCGAATCAGCGCTGAATAAGTCTTGAGTCAGCGCGCTTGAATACGGGCCGGCGGCATGCTTGCCGGCCCGGTTGATACGGTTTGGCGCGGTGAATAAACGCCGTCCTTGATGGAAAAGAGTTTCATATGATGCATGCGCTGAATGTATTTGCCGTTGCGGTCCGCGGCGGCGCAATGGCCGGCGCCTTGGCGCTGGCCCTGCTGCCCGCGGCGGCCTGGTCCGCCGGCGTGGTGCCGGAAACCTCGCTGGTGGTGGTGGAAGAGGGCGATGGCGAGGGCGTGATCAACGTCAAGAATACCGACGCCCACGCCAGCCTGATGTATGTGCGGCTGGAAAACCTGCCAGAAGACCCGGAGCAGCTATTGCTGGCGACGCCGCCAATTTCCAGGGTGGAGGGTGGGGAGAAACAACTGGTCCGCTTTTTGTTGAAATCGCCGCAGCCGCTGCGGACCGAACGGCTGATGCGGGCGTCTTTCGAGGGGATTCCTGCGGTGTCCGCTGATAAGGGACATCGCATTCAGATGACTTTCAATCAGAACCTGCCCGTGCTGATCCGCCCCAAGGGGCTGCCGCGTGAAAGAGAGCCATGGACCAAGTTGCAATGGAGCCAGGCGGAGAACGGCAAGTTGGAAGTCAAGAACGACAGCCCCTACGTGGTGCGGCTGTCCACGCACAAGGTGGAGTTACAGCCTGGCAAGCAAGCGCTGGAGCTGCCCAAGGCCTATATCCTGCCGGGCGAGCGGCTGCAACTAGAGTCGGCAGGCCAGGCGCTGCCGCTGGATGCTACTCACGTCAAGTTATGGCCGGCAACTAGTTACGGCTATGCGATGGACTCATTCACCGCGTCCTTGAACTGAACGGTGAGGCCTGGCCATGAACATTAGCCAAGCGATTACCGCGGCGATGCGCGTTTCCATGCTGGCCGGGCTGCCGTGCATACCGGCCCTGGCGGCGAACGCGCCATTCGCGATGACGGCCGAGGTGGTGCCCCCCAGCTGCACGCCCAGTTTTTCCCATAACGGCGTGGTCGATTACGGCCTCATCCCCTGGTCGGCCTTGAATCCAGGTGCGACGCTGCTGGGCGAGCGGGAGATCAGCTTGCATGTGCAGTGCGATCAGCCGGCGTTGGTGGGTTTGAGCATACGGGACAACCGCGGCGACAGCCGCGCCACCATCGCCGTCATGGGCCGGCTTCAGCCGACGGGAGGAGGGGCGTTGCCGTCGCTGCCGGCGGAGGCGGAACAGACCCTGGGGCTGGGCCTGGATAGCCGAAAGCAAGCGTTGGGCTATTGGTGGCTGAGCCTGATCGAGGCCCATGCGGACGAGCATCCAGCGACGCTGATGCGCAGCGCTGGCCGGCAGGAGGGCTGGTTGCAAGCCAACGCCGAACCGTTGGATTTGCGTTACGGCTATGCACTGGGCTCGCCGCAGCGCCAGACCTTACAACCGGCCCGCTCCCACGCGTTCAAGCTGCGCGTCGGCGCGGCGCTCAGGGGGCGGCAGACACTCAGCGCGCGCGAACCGGTTAACTTGGACGGTCACGCCACCATCACGGTCTTCTATCCCTGATCTCTCCATCCAAATCTTGGGTCCTGTTAGATGAAGTATTCAATTGAATGGCTGCTCAGGCCCATCCCGTTATTGCTGTGGCTGGCCGGAACGTTCCCGACGGCGGCACTGGCGAAGAACGAAGCCCGCGACATAAGCGGCGAGGGCGTGCAGTTTGACTTGGGCGTGTTGAAGGCGAGCGGCATCGACCCTGGGGTGGCGGAGTACTTCAGCCTGGGCGCGCGCTTTGTGCCGGGCAGGAATCGGGCGTCCTTATCCGTCAACGGCGCGGATCGCGGCAGCGCCGAGGTGAGCATAGACGAGGGCGGCCGCCTGTGCGTCGACGACGGATTCTGGACGACGGCCGGTTTGCAGCCCACGGCCGGCCCGCCGCCGGCAGAGGCCGGCTGCCGGGAGTTGACGGCCTTTTATCCGCAGGCGGTGGTCAAGCTGCGGCCAGAGCTGGCACGGGTGGATATCCTTGTGCCCAGCGGCGCCTTGCGGCGCAAGCAGGAGCAACTGGGCGCTCACGATAGCGGCGGCACGGCCGGCGTGTTCAATTATGAGGTGTTGGCCATGCGCAGCAGCGGAGGCGGGCGGAGCCAGCAGTATCTGCAAGGTTTTACCGAAATCGGCTTCAATTGGCAGGACTGGATGGTGCGCAGCCGGCAAAGCTTCGCGCGCAACGGGACGAGCAATCGCTTCCAGTATCTCTACAGCTATGCGCAGAAGACCCTAGTGAACAGCAAGGCTATCCTGCAAGTGGGCGAATTATCGCTGAACAACCCCTTGTTTGCCGGCGTGAACTTCTCCGGCGCGCAGTGGCTGCCGCAAGGGGCCTTGCTGCCGCGCGGCAATCTGCCGCAGGTCAGGGGCATCGCTCAGAGCGAGGCCCGGGTGGAGGTGAGGCAGGCAGGTGCTTTGGTGTACAGCACGCTGGTGCCCCCCGGCGCTTTCGAACTGAATGATGTGCCCATCCTTTCGGCGGGCTTCGACCTGAATGTCACCGTTACCGAAAGCGATGGCGGCCAGCACGCCTTCACAGTGCCGGCGGCGGCGTTTTTTGCCAGCCCGGGCGGCGATATCGAGGGTTTCAATATGACGGCGGGCAAACTGCGTCAGTTCAGCGGCCAGGATGGCGACACGCCTTGGTTGTTCTCCGGCAGCCGCAGCTGGCGGCTGGGCCGGGAACTGGATCTCAGTTTGGGAGGCATGTGGTCCGAACGCTTTCATTCCATCGGAGGGGCCTTGTCTTATCTGTTAAGCCCTGGAATGGTGGCCGGCATGCGTGCCGTGACCTCCCGCGACGGCGAGGCGGGAAGGAGCGGCGCGCAATACAGCGCGTCCTTGAGCGCGAGCTGGAGCGAGCGCCTCTCCGGCGCGCTGAACCTGAGCCGGCAGAGCGCCCATTTCCGCACGCTGTCGGATTATGCGGCTCGTCGGCAAGAGGCGCCGGCCGCGCTGACGCAGTACGGTCTGTCCCTGTCCTACAGCCATGAGTTCTTGGGCGTGTTCAGCCTGAGCGCCACGCGCTCGCATAACGGCGGCGATGCTTCCCCGCGCTTGAATGGAGGCTGGTCACGGCGAGTGTGGGACGCCAATGTTTCCTTGAACGTGGGCCGAGATCTGAGTCAGGGCTCTGGCGCGCATCGTAATCAGTTTTACTTGAACGTCGATCTACCGCTGGAACGCGCCAGCTTAAGCGCTTATCTACAACGCTATGGTCAAAGCCAGACTTTGGGGACCAGCTACCGAGAAATCGTCAGCGATAGCTTGAATTACGGCGTGGCGGTGGATCGCGACGCCGACCAGAACAGCACCGGCTTCAGCGGCAATTTGCACTGGATTCCGCGTTACGCACAGTTGGGCCTCGGCATGAGCCAGCGCGGCGGCACCCAGTCGTACAACGCCAGCCTGCGCGGCGGCGCGCTGCTGCATGAGCGCGGCCTGACCTTCTCGCCCTATCCGCTGCGCGACAGCGTCGGGGTATTGTCGGTGGGCGGCTTGCCCGGCGTGAAGTTCAGCACGCCCAGCGGCCCGGTGTGGAGCGATAGCGAAGGCCATGCGGTATTGGCCAATCTGAACGCTTACGCCGACACCCGAGTGGAGTTGCAGACGCCTAGCCTGCCGCGCAATGCGGATGTGAAGAACGGCTTGAAAGTCGTGCGTGCCGGGCATGGCTCGGTCAGCCGGGTGGACTTCTCGGTGCTCAAGACCCAGCGTTTGCTGATCCAGATCGCGACAGAGGACGGCGAGGCCTTGGCATCCGGCCTGAGCGTGGTGGATGGGGAAGGGCGCTTCATCACGATCACCGGGAGCGGGGGCGAGGTGTTTCTGGATCAAGCCACGGCGCAAAACGGGCTGTATGTGGAATCTCCGCCAAGACGGCGTTGCCGCTTGGACTATGCCTTGCCGGAGGAGGACACCTCCGTGATCTACCAAACCATCAGGGCGCGATGCGCGCCGGGCGCGCAGCTCGAAGTGGACGCATCGGACCGCAGGCTCGCTGGCTGAGATGCTGTTCACCGCCAGCGACAGGAGTAAGTATCCATGTGCCGAAGGAATAAAGATATGAGAATGAACAAGTGGATTTTCATCGTGCTGACACTGCTGAGCACCGGCGTCGCAGCCGAGGAGCCGCCGTGTGTATTGACGTTGAGCACGCCCAGTCTGGACTATGGCGCGGTGCCGTTGGCCGCACTGCGCGAGGGTTTCGACCGGAGTGCGCCGAGCGGGGGCCTAGAGGCACGGATTTTGAGTTTGCAAGCCGTCTGCGAGCGCCCCCAGACGCTGGCCCTGCGTTTCAATGGTCCGGCGGCGGATGCGGCATCCTATCGTTTCGGACCTCAGGGCGTGGTGCGCCTGATCATGCGCTCGGCTACGCTGGATGGTCGTGACGCTTACTTCCTTGATGAAGGGGGGAGCGGCGGTGAGCGCTTGCGCTCCGTCCAGTTGCGTCCTGGTCAACTGGTGCATATCCATCCCGACAGCGGCGGCTCGGGCCGGGCTTTGCAGTTGGAACTTGAGGTACTGCCGGCCTTGCCGATTGGTACGGCGCATGCCCGCGAACGTGAGCGCTGGCAAATGAACGGGGTGTTCGAACTGCAGGCCTCCACCGCGGAATGAAGCGCTGGCCTCCGCCATTTACGGTAAGTGCTGCATTGCGCCGGTTAGCACGTCTCGACGCCACCTTCTGCGACCGCATTCTGGTAACGGTAAAACGTCTAGCCATGGGGTTACTCCTGCGCTTGCGCGCTGTTTTTGAGCCTGGCTTGCGCACATTGGCGTCTTGCTCTCTTTCCCGAGATGCAAAAACATCTGTTTAATCCTAGATTCGACATCCATTTTCATGCATTTCTTTCTGGACGTCCCTGAGCTTTTGCATCGTATCTGGTTCTTTATTCATCCCAGGCTCTAGCATTCGATCGTAGTAGTTCCGTATTTGCTTGAGCATTTCACAGCTTCTTTTCACCTGGATCACTGGCGCTGAATTTTGTGACCCTTGTGCCGCAGCGATACTGGGATCTCTCGTGTTGAAGTTAATGCCCTTGAAACGTGTCCCGGCCGGGCAAAACTGCGCGGTCGTATACATGATTTGTGATTCGCTAACATAGCACTCCAGCACCCCCGCCTGCAGATTGGGGCGTCGAGTAGGCTGCTGTGCAGCTCTGGGGGCTATGGGTCTAAGCAAGTCGTCCCCTTGAGCTTGGCCCTGAGTCATCTGTCGTTTAAATGTTGTGCCAGGAGGGCAGGTGGCCTCATTGGTGAGGTGGCTTTTCCCGTCCTTTGTTTTGCACTCAATCACGCCAGCCTGTGCCGTGGCGGCCCATGTCACGATCAACACAAGACTCATTCGCTTCATGCCTTTTGCTCCAGCCATCACCTGGGCTCATGCTAAACGAATTTTTCACTGAAGGGCTAGCGGCAGGGCATGAAAATACCCCCCCCCGGTAACAACCGTCAGGATTTTGCATTTAATCGTTACCGTAACGAAAAATCTTCTGCGGAGCCGTGGACCGGGCGAGCATCTGAGCCCTTGACGCCATGACCGCATAAAACCCTCCGGGCTGTGCCCGGGGATTGAGGGCTTGCCCGAGCATCCCCGGGGACTGCCTCCCGGCGAGGGGCTTGGCGCTGAATGCCATAGGGCAAGCCTGCGAGCGACGCTGAGCGCTCCAGCGGAGCAGGGCGCGCAGCGCGGGCGGCGTAAGCCGCCCATCAAGACGGGTGACTCAGTAATACCGGTCTTTTGTCTCATTTTGAAACTTCATCACCGAAGGGAGCCCGCCTTTAATCGTCGCCCAGGAGCCTGTTCAACAACATGCCGAAGCGGGCTTGTCGGTGGCAGTTGTCGCGGTAGAAATTGCGCTGAGTCATCAAGCGTTCGATGAGGTCAGCTTGCTGGGCTGCTAGGCGTCGAGCATTGCGGTACTCGCTCAGGAAGGCGACTTCTTCATAGTTGATGCGTTCTCCTGTGGCTGGGCACACATAGGCTAGCTCCTGAGCAGGCATGCCAAGCTCATTGGCCATCTGCTCGATGTCACCAAAACAAACAGCTCTGACAAGCTCGTCAGGGCTGCATTCAAACTCACACCACGGATTGCTGCGTTTCATTTCTTGTACTGAATGTCGTTGTCGGAACATCAAAAAGACAGGTGTTTGAGTGCCTGGAGCAGGCTGCGGGCCTGCGTCGCATATTTCTTAATTTGACATAATATACATTATGCGAACATTGGTTAATTGAGTCTGCCCCGTACTCTTGAGTTAAGTTGGCTCATCGACTAGTAACGAATCACGCGGTAGCCTCGCGCGGCTAGTTCTTCGCAGAATGGCCCCGTCCATCGAATCATCTGTGTTCCCAATCCGGCAATGAGGAGGATCGTGGGGTTGGCTTCGTCGCCAAAGCTTTCGTAAGCCAGCTTAATGCCGTTTGCTTGTATGGTTTTCATCGTCCTGACCCGGATCAAGTTGGGAGCTGAAGCTAACTCAATGGTGTGCTGCGCCAGCCAAGTGCTACTGCGTGGTCGCGCACATCTTCAGGCCAATTTGCGGTAATTTCGTTAAATCGTATGTGGTCATTGGCAAATAGCGCACGCGTAGATTCTTCAAATCCGGGGAGATCCCCAGCGATCGCAGAGATGAAGTGATACGCTCGTTCGTGCGCAGCGCGGCGATTGTCCCGTGGATTATTCGCACGTCTGGCGTCCTCGACGAGCTTCCGCAATGCCACTGACGCTCCTCCTGGCTGCGCCGAGAGCCAATCCCAATGCCGTGGCAACAGCGTGATCTCACGCGCCACGACTCCCAGTTTTGGACGACCCCTGCGGCGACGCACGCCATGTTCTGACTCTCTGCTAGATCCGTTAATACAGTTGGAGTCTGTCGCTGCCTGTGTGATGCGTGAAATAATTTCATCGTCTGTGCCACGGAGATCGACATCGGTTGTGCGGCCCGTCGCGTTGTCGAAGATCAAAATGGGCTCCGTAGAGCCATTCTCCATCACGCGCTTTACCGCCAGTGCGACTGATGCGAGCAGGCCGGATGCGATATGTCGATGCCCATCAAACGCGGTATAGGACGGCAATGTGGTAGCTGAGTCCATATATCAGTCACCAGAGTTAAGATGCGGCCAATTTACACCCGGGTAAAATTTCTGCCTATATTACCCGGGTAAATATCGCCATTGTGCGGCACTGCGCGTTGTTCTATCGCTTGGCCTCTGGCTTGTGAAAGCAGTCCGGCGGCGGGTTGCCTTTGATGGCGGCTCTGTAAATTTTCCTGGCCAGCGCGAAATCGGGTTCGCCATAACGCGCCGGATCGGCCTTTAGCGCCTGCTCCAGCATATTGGTCAGGTGTGCCCACTCTTTATCATTTAACGTAACGGTGACGGTATTTGCCCGATACTTGCGCTGCCGTTCAGCACCGGACATCGCTAGGCCTGTGGTTGGCCGGCCGCGTTTCTTGGTGGTGACGTCAGACTTTTCTTGCAACGGCTCCGTGTTCATCGTGTGCCCTCCTCTGCTTGTCTGAGCTCATTATGCGTTACGGTGACGGAAATTAAAAATTACCGTCACCGTAACGTAAAATATCTGCTGAGTTGCTCCGCCACGTAGCGCTTGTGCCAGTCACTTCGCCCTGTATGCATAATTAATTCGAAGGATATATGGTATTGAGATGCTATTTTTTTTGTTTTTGGATTAAAATTTGGAATAAAGTAAATATGTGACAGGTATTTGCATGGCATTTTATTTGTCGAGTTCGCCCGCTAGAGCGATAACCAGCAACACTGGCTGCGCGCAGCCGGAAGCAACGATCTAAATGACCAACAAAAACATAAAACTACATAATCAACGGCTGCCCCAGCACCTGCTGCGGGCACGAGAATCGGTGATGGCCTACTTCCGTCCGATCCTCAACCGTTACGGGGTGACAGAGCAACAGTGGCGCATTTTGCGAGTTCTGGAGGACTTTGGAGACCAAGAAGCCGGCGTGATCGCGGACCGGGCTTGCATCTTGCCGCCCAGTCTGACCGGCATCTTGGTCCGCATGGAAAAAGCGGGGTTGATCCATCGCCAGCGTGATCATATTGACAGCCGGCGGCTGATCATTTCAATGTCGCGAGACGGGCGCGAGCTGATTCAACAGATCTCTCCGTTGGCGGAAGACTGTTATCGGCAGATCGAAAGCCACTTGGGCCAGGAAAAACTGACGCAGCTGCTGGGCTTGCTGGATGATCTGGAGAAACTGCCGGCGCCGCGGGTCGGCTGAGTCAGCGCTCGGGTTCTGGGGTGGGCACCCCCTCGGGTTCGGGCAATCTCCTTGCCGGGTCTTGCCGATAGAACAAGGCAAGCTGCTCATAAAGCTCCGGGTAATCCAGCTTGAGATGATGCGGCAGCTCGAAAAAAGCCTCGCTTAACACGGCGAAGAACTCCGCAGGGTTCTCTGCCGCATACGGATCCAGCCAACCAGGATCGATTCCGCGATCCAGCATGCGGCACAATAAACGATAACTTTGAGACCAGGCGCGGCTCCATTGCGCCTGGTTCATTCCTTTGTGCAAAGGTGGCGACCCGTTGGCCGGGCCGCTTAACATGTCCAGTTTGTGCGCCACTTCATGGATCACCACATTCCACCCGTCCAGTTGCTCAGAGGCTCGCGCGTCCGGGAGCGACAGCACTACCGGGCCGTCCTGACGAGCCTGGCCTATCAGCACGCTCTCGCTTTCATGCTGCAGGCCGATGCCATCCATCCAGATGTCGCGCGCGACAAACGGAGACGGGTACAGCACCACATCGCTCCATCCGCTCAAGGCGGATTTACCCAGATTCATGGCAGGCAGCGCCATTTGCAAGGCCACGCTGGCGCAGGAACGGGCGCCTAGCCGCACCCCATCCTGTCCGGAAAAGCTTTTGCTGCGCAAAATCCAGGCGGCCAACTCTATCAAGCGCAACAGCTCCGCTTCGTCCAAACCGGACAGCAGCGGCATGCGCGCAGCCTGTTCTCGCAGCACGGCCATCGTTTCCGGAGCGGTTTTGCCGGATAACGCGCGGCGAATCCACTCTATCGCCATGAACTCTCGTCCCGTTTTATCGTCTCTCCTACTCTGAGGGCGATTTTGCGCATTTCAATGCGCGCCCCATCCGATCTGTCGCAAGACGTCAATATTCCGCTTTCGCTGCGCCGGCCCAAGCTGGCGCAACAGTCAAAATCATAAAATAAACGGGGGAATTATCATGAGCCTGCCTTGGCAAACGCTGGCGCTCAATCCTTTGGCGGCATTCGGCGTGCTGCTGTCGCTGGGGGTGATAGGCGGCCAGATCGCTGTGCGGGTGGCGCGGCTGCCCGCCATCGTCGGCTATGTGCTGACCGGCTTGCTGATTGGGCCGCACAGCCTGCGGCTGCTGGACGAGCAGCTATTGCAGCAAGCGTCCATTTTCGTGCACTTGGCTTTGGGCATCGCATTGTTTGAAGCCGGCCGCCGCGTGGATCTACGGTGGCTGCGGGTAGAACGCACCTTGTTGCTGACCACCTTGTTCTATTGCCTATTGACCCTGCTCGGCCTGTTTGCCGCTTTGCAGTTGTTTGGCCTGGGGCTGGCGGCCAGTCTGATGTTGGCGGCGCTGGGCGTGGCCACTTCTCCGGTGGTCACTCTGGAAATCGTACGGGAATCTAACGCGGACGGTCAGGTCAGCGAGCGTCTGTTGGTGGCCACCGCGCTGTCCAATTTGCTGGCGCTGCCCTGCTTCGCGCTGGCCTTGTCTTATGGACACCTCTCCGGCAACAACGGAGTGGAAAGCGGTATTTTGCTGCCAGGCTGGCTTACGCTGGCCTCCTGTGCGCTGGGCTTGCTGGCCGGACTCGCGGCGATCCAGCTTAATCGCTGGCTGGGCGGCCGGCAGCGCGAATCGCAAAAGGTCATGCTGTTCGGCTTGATCGCGCTGGTGGTCGGGGTGGCGGACATGCTGCAGGTTTTGCCGTCTCTGGCCTTGCTCACGGCGGGCCTGGCCACTCGCAATCTCAAACACGGCCACACTGTGACCGAACGCGGCATCATGTCGTCGGCCCATATCTTTACCGTGGCGTTCTTCGTGGCCGCCGGCGCGCAATTGGCGCCGCAGTCGCTGGCGCAATTTTGGCCGGTGGCTGCGGCCTGCCTGCTGCTGCGAACCGGCTTTGCCGTATTGATTTGGTGGCTGGCCGCCGGGGCCAACGGCCTACCCAAGCGCCATGGCGCTTGCCTGGGGCTGGCGCTGAACTCCTGGTCCGGAGGCACTTCGCTGCTGATGAGCCTGGGCGCGATTTCCCTGGGAGCCGCCGCGGGCAACTTCAGCGGGGTGATGATGGCCATCTTGGTGATCAATGAGCTGTGCGCGCCGGTGTTGACCCGCCTGGCCTTGAAGCTGGCCGGCGAAACCCGGCCGCAGGAGTAAGTGATGCTGGAATTCAACCGCAGTCAGCCGCTAACCCTGGGGGTGGAGCTGGAGCTGATGATTCTCAATCGGCGAGATTACAATTTGACCCGCGGCTCGGACGATTTGCTTCTGCAGGTGAATCGTCAGCAGCACGGTTTCGACATCAAGCCGGAAATCACTCAGGGCATGATAGAAATCGGCACCGCTGTGCACAGCGACGTCAACATGATGCTGGAGGAAATTCTGGCTATCCGCGAGCTGCTGGTCAACAGCGCGCGCAAACTGAACCTGGGGCTGGCCGGTGGAGGCTCGCATCCGTTTCAGCATTGGGACGAGCAGCGCATCTACCCCAAGGAGCGTTATCACCTGGTTTCCGAGCTGTACGGCTATCTGGCCAAGCAATTCACCGTCTACGGCCAGCACATTCACATCGGCTGCCCGGACGGCGACAGCGCAGTGCGGCTAACCCATTATCTGGCGCGTTACATTCCGCACTTCATCGCACTGTCCGCCTCCTCTCCTTTTTACCAGGGCGTGGATACGCTATTCCAAACCTCGCGACTGACTAGCGTCAACGCTTTTCCGTTATCCGGCTGCATGCCTTGCGTCAATAATTGGGAGCAGTTCAACGACTATTTCCGGCGCATGGCCAATCTGGGCATTGTCGCCAGCATGAAGGATTTCTACTGGGACATCCGACCCAAACCGGAATACGGCACGGTGGAAATCCGCATTTGCGATACGCCCTTGTCGGTGGAGACCCCGGTATTGCTGGCGGCTTACGCGCAGATGCTGGCGCATCGCTGCCTGGGCGAGCAGCAGGACGAGGTGTGTCAGGAACATTATCTGACCTATAGCTACAATCGCTTTCAGGCCTGCCGCTTCGGTTTTGACGGCATGTTGGTGGATGCCGGCAACAATAGTCAGATCGGACTGCAAGAGGATTTGCTCAACACGCTGAATCAGTTGGAACCGCAGGCCGAGGCTTTGGGCAATCAGGCGCAGCTGGTCGCCTTGCGGCAACGGGTGCTGAAGCGACAGTCCGACAGCGCTTGGCTGCGTCAAGTGTTCGACGGCAGCGGTTCTTTATCCGAAGTTGTGCGGCAACAAAGCGAACACTGGATGTACGCGGCGCCGGGAGTGGGCGTAAACTAAGCGGCTACGACTTTATCACTAGCCGCCATGCCATTCGACCTGCCCGCCCTGCCCGACCCCGCCCTGCCTGCCCGTTACTGCATTTTCGAAGGGTCCAAGATTCTGCTATTGGATCAGGCCTTGCCGGATGAGCGCGCGCGCGGCTGGCCTCTGTCCCAGCAACTGTTCATCGGCGTACATGATGGTCACAATCTTTATTTGGCGGAACTAGTGGGCGCGCCGCCGGCCGGCTGCAACTGGCTGGCTCTGCGGCCGGCCTTGCTCAGCCTGCCCTCCGGGCTGACGCCCGCCATCGCCCGCGCCGCGCAGATCCGCCAGTTTCAGCGCACTCATCGCTATTGCGGCCGTTGTGCCGGACCGCTGCTTCAGCGGTCCGGAGATAGCGGCAAACGCTGCTCCAGCTGCGGCCAGCTTTACTATCCCAAGCTGTCGCCGGCGATGATGGTGGTGATTCATCGCGGCCGAGAATTACTGCTGGCGCGCAGCCCTCACTTCGTTCCCGGCGTCTACAGCGCGCTGGCCGGCTTTGTCGAACCCGGCGAAACACTGGAGGAATGCGTGCACCGCGAAGTCTTCGAGGAAGTGGGCGTTCGCATCAAAAATCTGCGCTATGTCTGCTCGCAATCCTGGCCCTTTCCCCACTCGCTGATGTTGGGCTTTACCGCCGAATACGACAGCGGCGAGATCCTGCCGCAGGAGGGGGAAATCGAAGACGCCGGCTGGTTCGACATCGACGCCCTGCCGCAAACCCCGACGCCCATCTCCATTGCCTATCAATTGCTGAACCATACCGTGGCTTGGTTGCGCGAGAGGAATGAGGGACGGGGCTAGCTGGATAGCCCCATGGCGGACCCTGCCCGCCCCTCCGCCACACGACATTCATCCTTCCATGGCAAGCAGGTCGACGCGCCTGCTTGCTTCCATGCATCGTTTTGTGACAAAGACGACAGTCCTCCCCTGACACCAGAACGGCGGCAACCCTCACTTTCTGATTTCGCCAAGAACAGGGGCATTCTGGCCCAAGTCAGTTTCGCGAGGCGGCAAGCAAGTTTGACACGAAGACCCGCGCCAACACATTTGAACTGTATTCGCCAAGGTAAAGAGAGCGCTCGTCAGGTGAGAGGATTATTTCACGGGGAAACTCTCCAGCACGGAATGAACGCAGAACGGCGGCAGCGCCTTTGCCGGCCAACGCAGAGGGGACGCTCACCACACTTAGGCTCCCTATCTGCCCCGTCGTGAATCGGTTGCTATTGGCAACGGCGATATAGCGGCCGTGGTCGAATAAAGCCAAGCCTACAGGGGAGGTTCCAACTGGCGTCGTTGAGATCAATGCTTGCCTGCCTTTGTCTGCCAAGCGGCCGGTACGCAACGCCAGAACCGTATTGTCACCTCGCGCCGTAACCCACGCGACGTCTTCGTCTTTGGATAGCACAACACGTACTGGCTGGCAGCCTGCCGCCAATTGGGTTTGCACTGCCTGCTTCGGAAAACTTTGAGCAAGGCGCAGGTCAATCACGCTCAGGCTTCCCTGTCGCTCCCTTTGAGTAGGCGAGCCAAGGCGTGGGCATGCATTCGGACTGCTGCCGTGCAAAGACGGATCAGCAACTTGGCTTGTGACATATAGCAGGTCGCCATCATTGGAAACTGCCATACCGACAGGAGCCGTCCCAACCCTGATCGACGATATCAATGCATCAGTGCCCGCCAAGGCCTTTCTGAGGTCCACGATGGCAACCTGGCCCGAGGTTTCCTCCGCCACAGCCAGCAAGTCCCCGTTCGGCGTCCATACCACGTTGATGGGCCCGGACTTGGGCGGCAAGCTCACGGAAGCCACCTGGGCCAACAACTTGCCGGCCGCCAATTGGCCGGCATCAAAAATCAGCAAGGCCGGCGCGTTGTGGTCATTCACCACCGCCGCCAAGTAGCGCCCGTCTCGACTTAACGCTACCCCGAATATCGGCCCATTGGTCTTCACTACTCTTGCTAGTTTCAACCAAGGGAGCCGTCAAAGTAAAATCAATGACTTACAGTCTACAGCAACAACAAATCACTGTCAAATCCTTCTAGATATACCCTAGACTTCTCTTGACGCTCCAGCTAAACCCCGGCAATATATAGCTGTCTTGTATTCTGGAAACGTCAGCATAAGAACAATCTAATGACAACTTTGACGCACCCCTATGGGGAAATACGGCTTTCGGATTATTCAAAATACCGTAACAAATTTTTCAGCCATTTTTGAGCTTCCCTTCTACCACTGTAGATAAACGGAATTTCCGTAAATCTCCCTGAATGGCTCATTATGAATAATCCTTGACAAAGACTATTTATAATGATCTATCCTTTATATCTCTAGCACTACTTGACAGGTATATCTCTATGGTATCTATCAAGTTTATGTCTATCACTATTCTCTAGTTGACAATAGAGCCTACAGGGTATCTATAGACTCTATAAAGAACACTACTGCTCACCTCCTTTCAATCCTCCTTAATCACCATTTCCATAATCATCCTTATCAACATCCATGAGGAAACCATTCTCATAATCTCCATCAAGATAACCAATATCATTGCCACTACGTTCGTCAAGAATCCCACATGTGCCATACCTCCCTTCAGTGATGTATAAAGATACCCATAGGGCTTAAATGGCCCCCCTACCCCCCATAAACTTCCAGGGAGTAGGGAGACACTGGCCCTTCCTCTGCTACTGTGTGTTAATTGAAAATGGGTGTGTGCTAATTGGTTTGGTCCTGTAACCACGCCTGAACAGCGCAAGTCAGGTGCCGCATATCGGTATAGCCGCCGTTGCTTGCATCGCGTACAGCGTCCATTACAAGCCCGCCATGATGCTTCTCTAGATACATATCCAAGACGGTATGGAGTTCCAAGCGCTCTTTCTCGCTCTGCTCCATGCGGATACCGTCAGCGCTTTCTACGGACTTCAGGAAAGGGGCTGCAATAACCAGATCGGCACCTGCGGAGCGCTGTAACTCATGCTCCATTCGTTCATCAGAATATCCGCCGTAGGCCACAGCGCTGAATAGCGGGTTATCGGTCACTACGGCGTCGTAAAGGCGCTTCAGTCGTACTTCACGCTCAAGCTGGCGCAAGAGTACCAAGGTTTGTTCTAAGCGCGTCAGAGCGCCATCTAGGCCCAATATAGCGCGCTTCTCAAATACACTGCGGACAGCTTCAGGCAGATAAACAGCGTTGACGCCTGCTTTCTTGAGCGCTGCGGTCAGCTCCAGGGCGATAGTTGTCTTGCCACATGCAGCCGCGCCATTTACTACGATTAACTTCCCCATGCTGTAATCTCCTTATTGTTGTTGATCTAGAAAAATGAAAGGCTCTCGAAAGCGTCATCTACATCCGTCATCAGGACTCTGAAGCCATTTATATCGCCGTCCCAAGTAGTCACTTCAGGCTTATCAAGCTGTGCCTGTAGCCAATCCTCCCGCTTTGCTTCCATGCCTTTTTCCGCGTCTACGGCCATGTAATCCAGCCAGAAGCGGATAGCCATAGCCAAAGCATCTAGTCTGTCGTCGTGCGCTAGAGCGCCCTTCTCACGGCAAATGCGGGTCATTTGATAGAACAGGGAATACGCGGGATCGCGCATATAGACTTGATAGTCGTCAGTGACAACGCTTTGATTCACGATTAGCTTGTGGCTCTCTATTACCGGCTCTAGCGTGTCGATAATGCGAGCTTCCTTCATCGTGGTACTGCGGACTTCTTCAATCCCGACTGGATGGCCCGCCTTTTGAAAGATAGGCGTAATCAGTTGGGTAAACATGCCATCACCGAAGTTTGATTCAATGAGGACATTAGAGACATTCCAATACTTCGCCTTATTCGCCAGCGTCTGCAATACAGCTTCCCCGTAGCCGCCCTGAATCCCTCCAACCTCCATAACGAACAAATAGCCGTTTAGGTATTTGACGATTGCGTAGGCGGTTTCGTCCTTGCCGCGTCCAGACGGGTCAATAGCCATAACGCCGCCAGAGAAGCCATAAACGTCCTTGGAGCGCACGAAAGGCCCATAGAGGGCATCGCCCTTCATTCCAACGCAAGGCACGTCAGAGAGCCTTGTAGCGTCACAAGCGGCCCAATGCCAAGCCATCGAAGTGCTATCGCGGTCTAGTTGTGTGACGATAAGACTCGCCATCTTCAGCGGGTACTTCTCAGCATCCGAAAGGGATGTATCAAGTAGAAATTGAAGGGCGAAGCCAGCAGCGCCATAGGACAGCCGCCGCTTAGCAACATCTTCCATAGAGAAGCGCAAAGGCTCTGTAGTGGTGCCAGCTAGGCCGGGATCGGAAGCCAATGCATCCGCAATCATCGGAGCAAGGTTCTTCCCGTAGTTGGAAAGCCTGCGCTCGTCTTCGGGATAGAGAAGCGGCCAGATGCGACAAAGGTAGCCACGCTGCTGAAGCTCGTTGTAAAGCGAGGCTTCGCATTGAGGCGTTCCAAGGTAGATGATTTGTCCACCCGGCTTCAGAATCGCGTCGTATTCCCGAACAAGCTCGCCCAACTTATCCCGCTGGATTTGCGTTGCAGAGTTCTTCGGCACTTCCACGTCATCTGAAATCAAGATGTCAGCACGCGAGCCGGTAATCTGGCCGGTGATACCAACTGACTTGATAGACGGGGAAATATCGGGGAGTGCTGGACCAACATCAAAGATATTCTGTGAATCTCTCTGTTCGGGACCGGCTTTCAGATGCTCCAAGAAATGAAGCGTGTGAATGATCTTCTTCACAAAGACCGCGTTAGCATCCGCCCTATCTTTCGATGCGGACACAATCATTACTTTAAGGTTTGGATTCCTCCACAAACACCACACAGCAAAGGCGCAAGTCACAAAGGACTTAGCAGCTCCACGGAAGGCCATGATGATGAAACGATCAGACGGCGGACGCTGAAGAGAATCCGCCATGTCGTATTGAATCGGTGTAGGCGCTGGAAGCCCAATCGCCTGCCACACAATCCACAAAAATACTCGAAAGTCTTCATAAGCATCTGCAATGATGTTCGTTGGAAGAATCCTTGTATCTAGGATATCTTCCGCTGCCATTCTTATTATTCTCCTTCTTTAAAGATGCCCTTAGTTCAGGGAAACGCGAACTCCTTCATGGAACACCGGCATACCGCGCTTCTCAAGTTCTTCAATAAGGCCACGTACCGGACCATCTTTAGGAACTTCAGTAAACTCTAGCTGCTGCTTCTCCAAGACTTGCCGAACGACATTCATGAATTGAGTGGACTTCCGCATTTCAGGGTCTTTAATATTTTCAAGCAACAAATCCCACCAAAGCGCATCAAGTTCATGTATCTTCTCTTTACGTACGTCAAGATTCTTTTTGCTATTCATCCTTCTTTTCCTCCTTCTTCTTGCTGCCGTTATCACGAATCTTAAAACCCAACGCAATTACCTGAAGAATCAGATAAAGAATCGTGGCGATGTAAACCCAATCTTGCAGCGGTATTCCAAAGAACGAAGTGGTAGCCACTCCCGCCGCTGGGGTTATTTTAATAATTTCGGATTTAAAGTCGTATTCGAGCATTTATTATTCTCCTTTATTTCGAATGGACAAAAGAAAAGCGCCCCAAGAAATCTTGGAGCGCCTTGATTACCGTTAGAAGCTAGTCTAATCGGCCAAATCGTCTCGATATTGATTAAGCACTTCTTGCACTTGTGCGTTCGTTTTATACTTCTTATCGAGCTTTTTAAATTTACGCTTCGCCACGCCGCACGTCTTATTGGCCTGCTTAACAAGCCTCCTCTGTTCGGCGGTCTTCTCCCCGCTCAGCTCACCAGATAGATGAATACAAGTATCTGCACTATCAACAAAACTCTTCACATCGGGCTGCTTAGGAACGGCCTCTGACGCCATTGCTGCGCCTGAAATCAGGGATACCGCCAGAGACGCCCCCACCAGCAATCTAAGTATTTTCATTTTCACCTTCCGTCAGTGGACCAGTGCGGCTTATCCGCCGCCCCTTTCCAAAACTTAATAACGCCGTATGACGCCCCGACCTCGTGGAGCTTGGTATTCATCCCTGTCTTGGGAGATGTTTCAATCTTCACATCTACGCCACTAGCATCCTTGACCGTCAGCACTTTTGCGGACCAAGTAATCGTCATGTCGATAGCCTTCCGCTCGGTGTGACGACTGCGCAATGCTGGGGCAACATGCAAGGCGTTCATGCCATATGCTGAAACCATCGCGGAAGCGGCTTTTATAGACGCATCGTCGTCGCCGTGGTCCCACTCAATATTTACGCCGTTCATTGGGGGAACCTTATCAGGCTTTACCTTCTTGTTCTTGATCTTCCAAGACCAGTGCATCAGGTAGGCCCGCTCAGGCGGTCTATATGTGGCGGCGATTGATACACGGGCACCAGCAGTCCGCATAGCGGCAATGAACTTGTCTACAGCGCCCCCAAAGGTAGGCTCAAGGTCCGCAGTAGAGCTACTACCCGCGAATCGTTGAACCCATTGGGAACCACTCTTCTCTTTCTCAGGCAATCTCACTGAGACAGGAGCCGCATCCGCAGTCGGAGTCAGCCTCGTCTGTGTCGTCGTGTTGGTTGTCGTCATAGTATGGGGCGATGATGGTTGCAATTGCGGGATAGGCGGCGGATATCTTCTCGGTCAGTCCCTTCTTGTCGGTCTTACCAAGTATTTCCGTCCCATCTTCGAGGGTAAGCTTGTACGGAACATTAGCGAGTGGCTTACCTGACTGCTCCCCTTCTAAAACGAAGTGCATGTCATAGCCCAGCTTTGGAGCGCCCGGCAGAGCAGCCAACAGTGGTGACATGTGTGCTGTTCCGGCAGAACCAGAACCACTACCCTCATATGAGCGCCCAACTTCGGGCATTGTCGATATGAGAGTGGCCCCACAGCTAACCTTGTGTCCCTCCAATGCAACTCCACGCCCACCAACAGTCCAAGAGGGATCGCCTTCAACTATTACGCAATTGACATGTCCTTGCTGGGGGCAGCTTACCGGATCACCAATAAGCGCCACCTGCTTGCCAAACATGGAAGTTGTGGCGGACGCTCCAGTCACCGCCCCACCGTGGTCTGTGGGATCGCCTAGGCGGATAACTCTCTTCATAGCCATACCATCCCTATGGTTAATGAGGCGGAAAACCTTAGACCATTTTTTATGATGTGTCTGCTGACCTTTAGACCAACGCTGAGTCAGTAATCGAATGCATAAATGGCAAGACCATAATAAACACCGGAATTCCCGTCAGCGCCTAGGGCTGAGAAGCTCGCGCCCCCATTAGTGATGCGTATGGAATTAGCACGCCCCGCGACGGTGAATTGCTGGTGAGTGTAGTAATAAGCGCCATCTCCGTAGATGTACATAGGAGGGGACATTGGTAGTTGGGACTGGTGAACGACAAGCCACTTTCCTATCACGTTCTCACTAAAATTCCCGCCCGTGGTGTTGTTGATTCCACTGTCAAACACAAGTCGCCACCTTGAAGTGCGACTAACCGCCGCTACTTCTTCCTTAGCGATTTCCCTAGATCGCAGCTCAATGTGGGTGGATAGATATCCATCGCGCCACAGCGGACCCATGACGTTACCGTCCTCCGCGATTTGCTTGCGGATTTCTACAGTCGATAGCTCACGCGCACGATGCTCGATATGTAGGTTTATGAAGCCATCTTGCCACAGCGTACCTTTGATATTGCCGTCCGGAAGCACTACTTCTCGAAATGACGCGATGCTGAGCTTATCTGGGTGTGAGCTGACGTCCCCGTTATGAGCCTTGATCGCCTCTTCGACATTCTGCCCGGCCACTTCTTGCGCCCACTTCTCTGCATTGTCTTCAGAAACCTTAGCTGCGGCTGCGCTTGCCGCCGCGCCCTCCTGAGAGGCTTTAGCCGCCTCCGCCGATGCTCTAGCGTTTGTCTCGCTTTTAGAGGCTTCATCGCGCTGAATCTTGGCATTGTCTTCAGAAGCTTTAGCGGCCACTTCAGACGCTTTAGCAGCACCTTCAGAACCTTTAGCTGCCGCTTCCGAAGCCTTAGCCGCGTCTCTTGCCGCCTCCGCCGCGACTCTAGACTTATACGCGCCGTCCGCGTCATCTTTGTAGACACGTAAGTTGATTGCGTCTAAAGGGTCTTTCGGATCGCCCACCCGCACGCCGCGCTTGTATCTAAAATCAATGTTGCCTTCATCATCCACGCCAACAGTGTTCACCATGTAATCCCGCGCTTCTTCGGATATGTGCAAGGTCTGCAAAGCGGATACATTCAGATCAACAGACTTCAGGATAGAGCCGTCAATGAATTCGATGATTCGATCAGACGGAGTGAGGCGCTTCAAAGTAATCAGTGCCCCCTCTGTGGCCGGAGCCGCTAAAGTGATTTCAGTGTCTTGACTAAACCACCAATCACCCTCGCCCGGCTTTGTACCAGGCGTCAAGCGTGTTCCATCAACTTCAACGTGCATGAAGGACTTGCGGAGGTAATCAATGGAAAATGGATAAACGGTTGTGGTGCCATCAGCAATCCACGTTTGAAATGACTTGGTGTCGTTTCGATTGGGTGAAACATTCAAATTCGGAATAGTCATCTATTCTCCTTTTTTATTTTCTTTAGAAAAGCTCCTCAGCCTTGGCGCTCATGGTGTCCAGCATCAAGCCAATCGGCATCAAGTTAGGAACCACGGCGGATTTTAGGGAGCGGGATTGCTCTTTGGTCCATTCATAGTCTGGATCAAGGATGCTGTGTGCGCCCGCGCTGCCCACCTGAACAAGCCTTGTGAGCGCCTGAAGTGCCGGGGGACTTATGCTTGTCGAATCGGTGCCGGTTGTTCGCATATTGGTCAGGCCGGGAACATCAAAACCACCCATGCCGGCAACAGGCCCCAGCGCACTAGGAATCCATGCCGCCGTGGAAGACCGCCCAAAGCCGACTACAGCCACGTTCATTTCATCCAGGTACTTATCGCGGTATGCCTGCGGATCGTCTTGGGAAAGGCTGTTGTAGCCCATGCGGGACATATAGACCATTGCACCGCCCAGCGCCGTCCCCAAGAACTTGCCTATAGCGATGCGGTCATGATCCTTCACCAGCGGAAGCGTTGCGTTAGTCCATGCTGCCATCGGGAAGCTTTGGAACTGAAATAGAAGCTGTCCAACTGGCGTATTCATGAACTGAGGAAGGTCATTGGCGTGATGCTTCTGGGTCATTTCCCTGTTCACTCGCTCAATCAGCGTGCGCGCCTGTATAAATGTATCTAGGCTGTCCTTCTTCCACTTGCCGGAATCAAAGAACCCGCCCTTATCCTGATACTTCTTCACATCATCCAGTATCTTCTTGAAGCTCCTTTCGTCTAGTCCGTACTTGCTGAGGCGCTCAGGCGTTACGAACTTAGTAAGTCCGTTCTTTTCTCCTCTCGCCATCGCGTTCAGGTCCACCATTGCCTGTAAGCGCATTCCTTCTGAAATGTTCTTTTGGAAGAAATCAAAGCCGGAATACTTAGTCACTAAGTTGGAACCCAACTTGCCCAAGCGCCCTGCGATGTTGCCGGCCTTCTCCAAGCCTGTCTTGGCATTCTTGAAAACGTCATCGCGGTCCGCCAAGGTGTCTCCAAGGCTTCGCCTCATGCTGTCCCATGCCCCGAACTCCTCCATAGCCTTGAGCTGGAGAATGGCCTCCCTATCGCCCATCTTCACCTTCTTCAAGACTGGATCAATTCCCGTGAAAAGCTGCTTAGCGGCCCTCCATCCGTACATGGAAACCGCGCCCGCTGCCTCTCCAATCGTGTTAAGGCCGAAACCGCCAGCAGAAAGGCTATAGGCGTAGTTCCTAGCGATGCCCAGCGCCTTGATGCCGTTATGGTCCGAGTAGTGCGGGTTGAAGCCCATTGCTTGCGTAAGGCCGTCTTTAGCGGTTTTCAGCAGCTTAGCGCGTTCAGTTGTGGTTATCTTTGAGTCGGAATTCAATGCGTCCTGAAGCTCTTTCAGAACCTCATTGGCTGGTTTACCGTGGCGCATCCTTACAGAGAACTCAGCAGCGTATTGCCGGCTGTACTGGCGATACATCGACCAAAGATTCCCATCGGTCAAATCCCACAGCGAAAAGGCTTGCCCATCCGTGCCAACGATCTCGCCTGCGCGATTCATCTTCACAGCATGTTCCGTAAAGCTCGGATCGGAACCCTTCAGAGTTCTCTCCCCACGCATGATGTCGGTATCGTAAGATGTTTCAATCTTTGTTCTCGCCCATCCTTCCGCCATTGAGTGACGGTAAGAGTCCAAGGATGTGTCTTTCGTCACCTTCCCTTCAGCTATAGCCTGTTCCCACCGCGTCTTTACATAGTCGTCGTCAAGATGCCTCAGCGCCCAATTAGTTGTGTTTTCAATCAGCTTGTCCTTGCTGCCAAAACGCTCCACAGCCGTTTGCACACCTGAATCTGTTGCGCGCATCGGGAAATAGTGACGGTCTATGTCCAGATGATTGAAAATGCCCAAGCCCTTACCGGTATTCAGCTTTTCCGCCATATCCGTTCGGATTAGGTCAGCCGCCTTACGTATGTGCGGATCAGCGCTGGAGTATGAAACGCCAGTCCTATCCATTACCGCGTTGGCAATCTTTTTCCCCTCCTCCCGCAAAAGCTCAGGATTCTTGTGAATACCCGGCCTCGCACCATGCAAGAGGCTGTCCAGCTCTCGGAGCGTCCCACGGTCGCGCCCCACAGACATATCCTGAAACTCTGCGATGGTTGTCGCCTGCCCCCTTAGCGTCTGGTCAGGGCTTAACGTGGATGCAAAGCTGCGGAGCTTCTGATTCTCAGTCTTCATCAGCTTACCAACTACGTCGTAGCGCATGATGCCATAGGACTTATCGAACTCCTGCTCAGCATCCTTGTAGATCGGGTTCAGGATGTTATGCGGGGACTGCGGCGCATGTTCAGTTGGGAATGTTTCGATGCCCTGCTGTTGAAGCTGGTGCGCCGTAAAGTCTCGCTCTAGGCCCCTTGCTGCCGCGTCAAGCTCAGGCGTCCTGTTCGCGGCATTCGGGATGGTGGACATTCGATGCGCTATCAAGCCACCAAAGACGCCGAAGCCGGCACCGAGGGCAGCAGATGCGCCATAGTCCACTTCACGGCCAGCCATCTGCGAGGCAAGACCTTCAGCGACTACATTGCCAGCAGCACCAACGATGGCATGTGAGGCAATCTGAGCGGCAACGCCACGGCTGGCGAATAGCCCAACGCGAGCTAACGCGCCCCCAGGAACCAAAGACAGCGCGATATTCTCAGGGGAAGTGAGGGCGGCGGCTGTGTTGATGATGAACTTTGCAGCAGCGCCGTACTTGCCGGTTTCAGCGTCGTCAAGCGCCCGCTGTTGATACATGGAAAGCTGGGTCTGCACATTGTCGCGGCCGCGCCAGTTATCCCGAATCAGATCCCGCATCGGGCCTTCAGTCTGCGTATCCAGCCAAGCTAGGTCTTCTTCAGACGGCCCGAAGCCATCATAAGCAACTTCGGTCGCTTTAGAGTTCTGGTAAGCCTGATAAACAATATTGTTAGTACGAAAGGCGGCGGCCAGCGCCCCGCCCACCCCCTGTATTAATCCCTCCTCTTTGGTTTGATGTAGTTGTTCAATCTCAGCCGTCCGCTCTGTGTGAAGGCTTTCACTAGCGGCTTGCAACCTGCCTTGGTCAATGCCCTCAGTTTCCCCAAAAAGACGCTTTACTTCCGGCTTAGGGATTTCGAGCTTCTGTTGCTGGCCCTGAAAGATGTTCTTCAGGTATCCGCGAGTCTCTTTAGGAAACTTCACTTCATTAGCCTTGCCCCCATTTGCCTTCAGATGCTTATCAACATTCCCAGGCCCCCAATTGTAAGCGGCCGCTGCTAGTCTTTCATCGCCCTGATACTTTTGAAGATGCTTAGAAAGAATGTTTGCAGCAAGCTCAATAGACTTGTTTGGGTCTTTAAGGTCCACAGCCGTTAAGCCGTAGTCTGATGCAGTTGAAGGCATTATCTGCGCGATGCCAACGGCCTGTTGATCGCCGGCCTTACGTTTCTTTAGGACTGGCCCCATCGCTTCAGGATTAAAGCGGGACTCTTGATAGAGAAGCGCCTTTAGGAATTCAGGCCGAAGACCTTTCTTCTGTGCGTTCTCATTGATTACCCCATCCCACTGGCTTGACGGTAGTGTCAAAATAATTCCCTCCCTTTAGTGTTGCATCGGGAAGCCCCAAGCTCTTAGCAGAACCGGTGTAATAACTCCCACCCCTCAATGAGCGTTCTTCAGCTTCTTTTCGATTAGCTTCGATGCTCTTAAAGAACTGTTCATTGTTCTGCTTCTTCTTAGCCTTCTCGATCACCTTTTTATCTTCTTCACTGCGCACCTTATCGAACTCCTCCCCTGCCCTTTGCCGCATTTCCGCAAAGTCGATATGCTTAACGGGATTACCTGCATAGTTCAGTTGAAAGCCGTTCTTTGTGACAAGCATCCGCCACTTCTTATCGTCAAAATCATCACCTACAGCCTTGCGGATTTCCCCACGGCCTATAGCGTCTATCGTGACTGCCGCGTCCTTCTCAGCCATCGTGCCGCCCATGATGTTCTTCGGGATGCGCCCCACAATGTGCGGAGTTGAATCAAACCAACCATGCGCAGCACCATCAATGAAGTTCTGCTCAATGCCGGCTGTCAGGTGTTTGGCTATCTCTTTGTCGTCACCGAACTGGCCGGAGCGCTTGAGCGTTACAGCCGCGTCACGTAGTGCCATCGCCTGCGCCTCCGTCCCTCCTAACTTGTTAAGCTCTGCATAGAGCGCCGTCAGCTCCTTATCGGATGGCCGGATTCCGCTTTGCTTAGCTTGCTCTTGATAGAAAAGCGCCCTATCCGCACTCTCGCCTGTGGCCTGTTGAAGCGTCAGAGCGGGCCCAATAATCTTCTTCAGGTCTTCAGGGATGGATGCAGGGTTTAGGGAATTCGCGTCTGCTGCGATGTAATAGGCCCGCATGATGTTGTCCGGCCACTTACCAGTTTTATCAAAGTGCCGCTTAACCTGCGGATCAGTCATGGCTGTTTCTAGGATGCGCGTTACCGGAGTGAACACAGTTCTTTCAGCTACGCCCACCCCCGCCACTTGTAAGCCACGGTCCAGCATGTACAGCCTTGCGGCGGCTTTAGAAAGCTCGTCGCGGTTTGCACCATTGACGCCACCTACAATCTTCTCGGCCATGCTGGAAGCGCCGCTTACGAGTGCTTTACGCTTTTCCGCTGCGGATACAACCACCTGTTCACCTTTGATAGACAGGACTTCATCATTGAGCGTGATAGGGTTGTACGGGTCTTTCTGGATAGCTTTAAAGGCTTCCTGCGCCCAATTGGCTGAATAGCTTTGTTTGAGCTGCTTTACTTCCTCTTCCTGCTGCATCTGGTAGCGGCGTTGGGTGTTATGGCGGAACTGCCTTTCCTTTTGGATGCGATACTCTTCATTCCCTGGCGGAAGGCTTCCCATCTTTTGGTCAAACTTCGCAGCGGCTTCAGCGGGGTTAAAGGGCCGGCTCAGATCGAGGACGCCATCTACAAGCTCGTCAACGCCAATCTTGAATTCTGTTTCACCATTGTTGTTAAGACGTGCGGACGCCACGGAGGCGCGCATTACCATGCCCTTTTGGTCGCCAACGAATTCGCCGTAGGTCAGCTCGCTGTTCGGCATCTTCATGCCTAGCAGGGTTTCTAAGTGCTGCGGCTTACCGGACTTGATAAACCTGTCTGCCAGCTCAAAGGCCATTTGCTTACCGTAAGACTCGCTAATGCCGTAGGCGCTTGCTAGGACGCCATCAATAGCGCCCACTTGTGCAATCTGGTCATTGGCGGGAACCGAGAGGATTTCAGCCTGTGCAGAGCCTAGACGTTTCTGGAATGAATCCTTCTTCATCCTTTCACTTCTTTGGCGCTCCACACTTCCAGCAACATTCACCAGCGCTGGCGTCATCACATTTGAGAATGCGGCCAACTGGATATCGTTACCGGAATCAAAGCCATCAGCAGCGGCCCGTTTAATCGCCAACTCTCGAATAGCGGCTGTGGCCTCCTGTGCTGTCATCCCCTCGAAATCTTCACGCCCCTCAACTTCAGCCCTAGCCGCATCAATGTGCTTAGTCGCCATGAATGCACCAACATCCCTGTTGTATACCTTCATGGCCCACGGATTCCATGAGAAGGGCAGATTGCTCTTATCTGCAACCCGGCCAAACTCTTCAGGGCTTAGCTTCCGTTTGGCAATCAGGGCGGATACCTCTTTCTGTGCTGTCGCCTCCACAGAATCATTCATCTGGTTCGCAGTATCCACCATCCCCGTTAAGGCCCCCCACAGCTCATTAGCTCGTGATGCGCGATTATGGGCAGCAGCAGCCATTGCCCCAGGGTCAGCATTTTGAGCCTTCGGGATTCCGTAGGACACTTGCCGAATCTGTTGCGGCTGCTGTGAATACTGTGAGGCGACGAAAAGCGAATTCTTCAGAGTAGTAATTCCACTATCGGCATTTCGTCTTGCCATTGTTAGCTACCTCCTTTAATCAGAAAATCAAGATTGGTCCCAAAAGCATAGCCACTATTGAAACCTTTCATGCCGCCACCCAAGGCGTTTAGGAAGTTCGCAGCGCCACTTTGCTTTCGCTTTCGCATCATCGACATATTCGAGTTGCGGGAGTTTGCCTCACGGATGATTGCTTCCTTTTGGGAATTGAGAGCAGAAACTTCATTTTCAAAGTTCTCCATCATACTCGTTACCGTTCTCCCAAATTTACCGCTTACGCCTCTTACGGCAGTGTCTTGGCTTCTCCCCTCTACTCCTGTTTCCCCTGCTGCGGCTTGTACTTGGCCCTCCATTTCCATTTGTTGTATGCGTAACTCCATAATGTCATTTACTGCCGCATCGTTTAACGCCTGTTGCTGTCTGGTAGCTTCCGCCACTGCGAAATTAGCTTCAAGCGTATTGGCCTTAATGTTGGCCTCGATAGCGGCATTTTCAGCGTCTATGGCTGCATTCTGGCTCCTGCCCCCCATTAAGGATTCTAGAGCGCCTACAGCAGCCATCCCACCGGCCATCCATCCAATCATACTTTCAGCTCCTCCTTATGAATTACGAAGGGTATAAAGCTATTGCCATTCACCATACGCGCATCGTCTGTGTATATATTGGCTCCACACCACTTCAGCCAATCCAAATGGTCTTTATGCTTCTCCCAAATATGGTTAGTGAAGTATTCGATAGGCCCACCGTTAAGCTCTGCCGCCTTCTTAAAACCTACACGCCAAAGCCACCCGCTAGAGCGCAGATATTCCAACTTACAGCGCAACACGGCAGCAGTATTCAACAGCCAAGCTGTATTCAAATTGTGTCCAAGACCAGTGACAGCGACAATGCCTTCTTTGGTATGCTCCACCACGCGGATACACGCACTTTCATAAAAGGCGCGTTCCAGAAAGCCCATAGGCGTTTCGCCGGCCGCATAGACTTCTTCAGCGTCCAGAGCCGCCAAGTCAAGCGCAACTGTCCGCAATTCGCTTAGTGTTGTTTCACGGATAATGAATGGCATTCTTCCTCCTTCGTTATATTTGATTTGTCCGTCTCGAATAGACGCCCTCCCAGCCCGCGCCAATAAATGAACAAGCGTAAGGGTTTGTATTGATGATGGTTACTTTTGCATCCATCGCTTCACGCCCAATCGGGAAATTAAAGCGCCCTGTTCCGATAGGTATACTGCCTACCTTGTTAGACATACCGCCAAGCTGTCTCCCTGTGTATGAAGACTCTCTTCTGGTGCCATTCGCCACGCTCGTAACTTCCACCACGAAAGGCCCTGAAGCGTCAAAGTTGACATGCCCCCTCCGCAACTGAAGCCGCCCTTCTGTCTCAGTAACCCATCCGTTTTCATTCTGGTTCTTGATTAGGAATCGGCTGAATGTATAGCGTAAGGCAAACAGCTCTCCCACCCAGCCCTTTTGTCCCAGGTAGTTTCCAAAGATACGCACAGCGCCCTGCTCGTCCCATTTCACATCATGTGTATCCCCATCTTGGTCTACCATCACATATTGGCCCGTCTTCGGAATTACCCCGTAAACATCCCCAATATTGAAAACCGTCTCATTCGTGTAGGCATCAAACTCAACCTTCTTGACCTCATTACCCTCGAAAGAGAATTGAGCAAGACGATTTGCGTATATCTTCCACGGCTGTTCAGGGTATTCAAAGATATCAGGATTGGTTTGAAGACTTTCCATAAAGAACCCGGAGCCAGATTTCACCAGCAGATAAAGATGCGTACCAATGAAATCAAATGAAACGACACTAGCCGCCCCGCCCCAATCCCAATAGCTCCAAGAGCTTTGAACGCGCCCTTGATCGCTAAACAGGAACTTATAGACGTATATGCGTGAAGGTGTTTTAGTCGAGTGCAATAAAAGCATGTTCTCAGCACTAGAGCCGCGTAAGGAAGTGATTTGGTCAGGAATATACGAATTGACGTGCGAAGTAATTGGCAAGCCATCCATAGACTCTTCTTGGCCGCTAGCAAAGAACTCAACAACATCAACTGCGCCCGTCTTCTCAGATACAAAGTAGGAATTTCGCCCGACTGTGATAGGCCGGACCAAGGGAGAGTTGATAAAGTCTGTTGTTTTATCTACGCGGATTGTCTTGGGGGATAGGACGCCATCCGACTGCATAATGAACTGAGCGTCCTTAGAGAATAGCAGTAATTCTTCATTAAACGGGACAGCGTGTTGTAGCAGCGAAACAGCGTTATTAGACACCGCTACGTCAATCGGGTCCGTATCCGTTGTTGTCGTCGCGGTATTATTCCAGAACTTAAAGAACTTACCAGATGCCGAAAGGATTACATTCTCGTCCGCAATAACGCCTAAGCGATTACGGAAAAAGAAGATATCTTTTAGCTCATTCCCAATAAAGCTAGGAATTGGATTCGACTCTTCATCGCCAATCTTTCGGATATCCCAATCGACGGAATCAAATGTGAATGTTCCATCTGCTTGCCGAATTAGAGCGTGCGGCATCGTGGCTTTGTCGATGGTTGTCAGGATGTCAAAGGCTACAGACTCTTCCCACGTCTTTTCAGCAAGTGAATACTTCAGCCAATAGTTATCGGCATTTGTACTCTTATCGCCAGTCACTTCAACTACGTAGCCATCCGGCGCGGACTTAGGAAGATCAGAAACCTTTTGCACCTTATGCTTAAACACAAACATGGCTTGATCCCCAAAGCCGTCAGCAGTCGTAACGATATCTTCAGGCTGCGCCGGGTAAATCCGAATCCAGTTAGGACCGTTTGTGAAGTTGACTCCACTTTCTTTCAACTTCGCTACAAGCCCTTCGGTTATCTTTGTGGTGTCAATTTCGGGACTATGCTGCGGCTGTGAGCCGTCTGGTGTCGTATGGACCGCTTTAGCTTCCCCATTAATCATGATTTTGTACGTCTTGCCGTACTGGCCTTGCTTTACGTGGACTAGGTGTTCGTTTTGAGCGCTATGACTCTTGTCATCGGTCATTTGTGTAACCTTCAAGCGATTCATTACGAAAGTGTAATCAGCCACCGTCACAGCGCGTATGACGCCACTCAAGCCGCCTGAAGCGCCCGCAAGGTAATTCATGCCAGATTCAGACATGCGGACAAGGTATTCATTTCCTTGCATATCAAAGACACGAATAGAAGAGTTCATCATAGGCTTTTCGCCTTGGCCCTCTTCTGAGTCATCAATATAAAAGACAATCTTGATAGCGCCCTGCTCGCCGGGTTGACCGGGATTGCCACCGTATGACTCCCAGTTGTTGACCCTGCCCCCTGCGCCTACGTAGCAATCAATGATTGAGATTTCACCCGCCTCGCTACGCGAGAAAGCAGCGTGAACATAGCCACCGGAACCGCCCCCACCACCTGAAGGCGCTGAGCCATAATCAGAATGCCCTTGTCCGCCATAGCCGTAAGTCCCGCCGAAGACGTTATCAGGCGCGACACCGCCTTGCCCACCAGTCATTGCGCTGCCCCACTGTCCGGGATTGCCGTTTGGCGCTCCGCCCGCTCCGGGCGCTTGGAATTTGTCACCTGTCTGGCCACCACCGCCCTCAGCTACAGTTGATACACCAAACTTCACATATGACGACTGGCCGGGATCGTTAGGAACTCCCGTCTTCCATCCGGCTCCTGAGCCACCACCGCCAAGCACGAACACTTCGATATCTTTGGTGTTCTCCGGTATTGGAACTTGCGAGCCTCCTACGGTCGTCAGCAGTATTTCGCGCTTCTCTTGAAGCCTTGGCGCACGTCCAGACTTGTTGACGCCACTTGGCGGCAATGGGGCGTCCGTGTAGGGTGTAATGAGCGCCATGTACTGTTCGCTTTCATCACGATTGATCCAATGCACAAAGGCGTTTGCTACTTCCGTTTCTGTTAGATTCAAAGTTGCGATGTACTTTGACGGCGGGCGCTTCATCAATCCCCGTGATTCCGACGAATAACAATTGATCTGCTCGTCCGCTTGGTCAGGCATCCTCAGAATCTGGGGCTGCTGCGAGACGCCCGCCACCATGTTCTTAATGCTTTGCGATACCAGGGACATTTTTAAGTCCTTCCGGTGATCGCTTGGACGGCTGGGGACTCCATCATTGAAGTGTTGTCTTCATCAATCCACCACTGCCGGAAAGTAAGCCAACACTCTTGCAAATGCTTGTTAATGGCGGCTTCCACAACGTCAGAAGATACCCAGCGGTCATTCATTGTTTCAGCCGCACGGATTACGATGTAATCAAATACCGGCGTAGGAATAGAGCCAAAAGGAAGATCAAAGATGCCTTCAACTTCAAGCGGCATTGTAAACTTCGGGGAAAAGCCTTCATCCGGCTTCACGATATAACCAGCTTGATTCAAGATTCGCGTGCCGTCAGTCGCCTTGATTTGATACACGTTATCAGGCCAGCGGATGAAGCCATCCATATCAGGCTGAAGCGTCACGATGAAGGTATTGAAGTCGAATCCTTTACCCAATATGCCACGGGCAGAGTCTCGAATACATTTGATGGCATTAACCAAGTCCAGATTACTTTGATCTTCAAGGGAAGACACACCATCAATACCGCATTCATTCAATACGGAATTAACAGCATCTAGTAACAGCGGGTCACTTTGATAATTTTGGAGTCTCTGCATATAGACCATAAGCCTCCTTCTTTAGAGCAAAAAAAAAGCCCCCACTGAAATTAATCAATGAGGGCTTTGCTTGCTTAGTTAGTGGTTAAAGGGATTAAGCTCGGGTGCGTGCGGTCTTCTCGCCGCCACCAGTGTCCTTACCCACAAAGATGCCGCCTACTGCTTCAGGGCGCAGGCCACCGTGGCCGGTAGACATCTTCGCAACCAAGTGAGTAGCTTGACGGGTGGAATACCGCTGCGTCTCGAAAGACATCGCCATCAGATTCACAGTGCCCACAGCGCCCTTATGGGAAATCAGGCAGTAAGTTTTGCCAGCCATGTCAGCCGGGAAAACGTGGCCTTCAGAGTTCAGGGACGTGGAGAAGTCAATACCGGAGTCGCCCAGGTGCGGGACCACGACCAACGGAATATTGGCAATAGTGATATCGCCCCACTGAGACAGGTAAGCAACGCCGTTGGTATCTACGCCACCAGCGGACAGGTAACGCGACAGAACGGCCTTAACTTCCGGCGTAATGTAGCCGTATCGCTCGGATGCCGGCACATAGTTCTTATCCAACTGCGCGGCGATGCGCTGCACATGCAGGACGAACAGCGAGCACCACTTGAACAGGTCTTCATGGCCTTCAACGGTTAGCGGCGGCATGGGACCTATCTCGGTCTTAGTAGGAGCGCCAAGGCCCGGCAAATTCTCCTTACCGGCTGCAATCATCTTCGCTACTTCGGCCAATACATGCTGGTCTTTGGCGATTGCCAGAGATTCACCAAGCTGGGATGCGTACATAGCCCGGAAGGCGTCTTGCGACATGGCTTCGTACAGGTCGGAAACATAGCAGTCCGAAGTCAGCAAGCCATCAATCTGGATTACCTTCTCAGTCTGCTTGAAGTCTTGGCCGTCCAGCTCGTCACCCGGCTTCAAGAACTTCGCACGGCCACGGCCCATAACCGGGAATTGAGCGGATTTACCGCCTTTGATGTTGATTTCCAGATGCTTACCGGAAGTCTTTGCAGTGCGGGCATAAGCTGCCAGCGTTTCACCTGCAAACAGCTTCAGGAACATCGTGATATCGGTCGATTTGGAGTCGTTGGAGTCCTTACCCGGTTGAGTAGTATTGAATGCCATTGTTATTGTTCTCCTTATTATTTTTGTTATGCGGAGTCTTTACACCAATGATCTTGTTTTCGTTTTGTTTGATGGATGAAATAAAAGTCATGGTCTGAATGCCCTGAAGAGGATTTAAGAAATGTAAAGACGGCCTATAGAGAGGAGACACCGCGGAAGTGTCTTCCTTGCTACTGTGTGTTAATTGAATTTAGGGTGTGTGCTAATTGCCCATGGCGAGGATTTTGGCCTTCACTGCTTCGGTGTATGCGCGGTCAGAGTTGTAGCGCGGATCGTTAATGGCCTTAATCATCGCCGCTTCACTAGAAAAGCCCTTCGGACCCGTAGCGGATGCGCTAACATCGCCGCCCATCACATGCTTGTTCTTAGTTCCGTACTTGCGAGCATGGGCGGATTTCTGCTCACGTTGAAGGCTCTTTCCGATAGCCACGGCTGTTTGAAGATCATCGCGCTCAATAGCCAGATTGAAAGCATCCACCAGTTGCGGATCACCATTCTTTGAGGCCCATTCTGTCATTGCTGTGAATGCGGATTCACCACCAAGGGAGTCGAGAAACTGCCGGCGAACTTCATTTGCGGCCGCTGTAACGCCGCGCAAGTAGCCTTTAATGAGCTGTTCAGAATAGCCAGCCTCTTTGACCTTCTCCAGCGTCTTTTCGGAAATCTTGCCGTTGCCGTCAATGAACTCCTGATGAAGATCATCCAAAGACAAGCCAACAGCGGCCAACTTGTCACCCTCAGCGCGGAAAGAGTCGTTCAGGTCTTTTGCGGTTTCCAGTGCATTAGAAAGGCCGGTACTTTGTGAAGCGTCTACAGCTTCATCAGCATCTTCAGCGGGAATGTCAGAATCTTCAGTAGAATCTTCAACGGCTTTATCATCGAAACGAAGGGTTTCGCCATCCATCTTAATTTCGATATCCGTAAGGTCAGGCGTGCCATCCACCGCACCGCCATTAGAAATTGCATCAGTGTCCTTAATATCAGAATCATTCAGTTCTACCTCCACTTTGATTTCGTCTTGGTTCATAGGTTATTACCTCCTTTACATTGCTTGTTGAACATCATCTACGGTCCCCATTTGAAGAGAGCCGTCCGCCACACCATCACGCATCGCACCGCCTATACCACTGGCAATCCCCGGAGCGCCTTTCATCATCAACTCCTGCTGATTGCGGGCTTCTTGCTGCTGCTGGATTTCCTCTTCGGTCATGACGAATTCACTGGTATCCACGTCGCAAGCGTTGCCAATAGCCGTGATAAGCACATTGGTCTTGATGGACCCTAGGGCGCCGGGAAGGGCCGCAATCACGTTTAGGAAAGTCTGGTACTTGATTAGCTTCTGGCCGCGTCCAAGAGCCTCTACGCCTGTCGTAACAGTCGGCTCTACGATGCCTTCGGGAAGTGCGGGAACCTTTCCTAGCTCCTCCAGAATGCTCAGAATGCGGCGAGCTAGTGGAAGCTGGAATTCTTGGGTCAGCAGCGAGTAAAGACCGCCTAGCAGTTCTTCAAGCTCTGCTGCCATCATCCGAATTTCTTCGGCTGTAACGCGCTCTGCGTTGCGTTGGATGCTGGAATTCAGAAGGAAGGCCCGTTCGATTCGCCTTTCAACACGCTCAAGCTGCCAATTGGCCGTTTGCATGTCGGACTGCTTATCGAGCTGAATGGAGTAAATCTCTCCCTTCCGTGCCATCGTGAAGCCGCCATTACGGGTCTGCGTCAGCTTCTTCAAGCTGCCTTGGTAGGTTGGCTCAACGCCGTACAAGACACGTGCAGCGGCCCCCGCAAGGTCATTGAGCGCCTTTGACAGCTTAGAGATAGTGACAAGGTCTGCTCTGTAGTCATCCACATAAGCGCGCCCGTAGGCTTCCCCGTCTTCCTTAGTCATGCGCAGCGGTATCCATGGGCAAGCATTCAACGGGTATGTGTTTTCCGTTCCCTTGATTAACTCGCCCTCAATTTCCTGATACGAATACCATTCATCACCAAGCCGCTGAACATGTGTGTAGACTAAAACTTCTTCGGTCGGGTCATCTTGGTTGATGTTCTTCACGGCGGGCTTAAGTTCTTCCGGCAAGGCCATGTAGGCCACGGAATCCACTGCGATAATGTGAAGGACGTTCCCAATCGAATCACGCTGGACAACATAGCTGGGGAGCTTGTACAGCCTTACCCCTTCAGACTCAGGGGGCATGAACATGAGCGCATTGCCAACAATGATTAGCTGACGCATTCCCTCTACAGTTGTTACGCGGATTTGTGTTGTTTCCACATATGTATTAGCGGTTTGCTCCATGCGAGACAGCTCAGCGTCTACATCCGCCTTCTTATCAGGCTCGCCGGCAAGAGCAAGCATCGTTGGATGGTCCGGCTGAAGACTGAAGAAAGGAACCCCAGGCGGCAACAATGCGGAAGTGAGCTTAGACGCCAGCGAGTTCACACCAAGCGCCCCTAAGCTCTGCTGGTTGTCATCAAAGTCCGCGTTACCGTCTTTACCCTCTTCTTTCAAAGCAAGCGCCAACGTAATCTTTGCGTTTTCACGTCCTCGCTTAATGTATGGTTCGCGCTTGCTTTTCAGATTGTCATAGAGCTTTGCCGCGCCTGTAATTGGCTTCAGCTTTGCACTAGCCATTAGATATTCGTCCCTGTGCTAGTGGAAGCGCCGCCGCCACCCGCGTTGCTGCCGTCACGGGACTTACGGGGAATCTTCAGGTTCCCTTTACCACGCCGCTTCAGCAGCTCCTCACGCTCACGGTCTTCAAGGGCGGCATCGGCCTTAGTGGATTCAAAGTTTTGTGCGGGTGGAGCAGGCGGAGGCGGTGGGGGCGGAAGCTCTACTTTCGGGCGCTCAAGGCCCAATGTTTTCTTTAACCATCCCATTACTTTCCTCCATTCTTATTTTTGTTATTGAAAGTCATACCGCCACGATTAGAACCAGTTGAAGATGGTCCAGAATCCGGCCTGTCTTTCTTGATCTTCAACTGGTTCTTGCCTAGGGCCTTCGCATTCCGCCCAGGTTCATCCGCGCCGATCTTTGGCGCTACAGGGTCTTCAATTGGCTTTACATCAGGCGGGACGATTGGTTGTGGTGCGGGCGCATTGATTGTTGGCGCTTTAAAGATGCACATTAATTACCCTCCTCTAGCTCCTCTTTGTTGTTTGTTTGAAAGTTGATTTGATCTACAACGAATTGAATCCCTCGCAGGAAATCAAGCGTTACGGCTTCATCGTGGATCGCTTTGCGCACATCAAACTGCTCGTTGAGTTCGCGTAGTTGCAGCTCTGACAGGATCAGCATTGTGGTATCGAATCTCCTTTTTTTAGAATGCGAGCAAGATAAAACTGACGTTCAAACATTTCGTCACCTTTTCTCATTGCTTGCTGTGTCTTTTCCTCGAAACCTTCTTTCATGAAGTATCGCAACGATAGACCTTCAAACATCTGTTTAAACGCCACTTTCGAGAACTCTTTAATCGCGGCGAACTCCATTTCACTTGCCGTCTTGCAGTCTTCAAGAATCTCTTTAGCTTTCTTTTCTCCAATGCCTGAACATCCCGGATATCCGTCAGTGATGTCACCCGTTAGCGTCTGAGTGATTAGATTTCTGTAAGCGTCAAGCGCAGAAAGCTCATTCAGCTTGTTGTCGGTTAGACGTATGAACTTACCCGGAATTGTCTTAAAGTCCTTATCCAGCGCGACAATTACATTTTCGTATTTGTCTGTATCTGATGTTGCCAAGATTCCCGCCACGTCATCGCCCTCTAGGCCATCGCGTGATTCAACGTAGCAACTAGACTTCACGTAGTCGATTAGCCATTGATAGCCAACAGGCTTGCGATTGATCTTTGTCTCTTTGCGGCGACTTGCTTTGTATGTTGGCTCATACTTGATGCGCCAGTTATCGCCCTCAGACAGCACATAGACAATCTCAGCCTGCTTGAACTGCTCTTTTGAGTAGTGCTTTAACACGGCCTGTTTATGGGCATCCAGTACGGTTTTTAAGCATTTCAAGATATCGCTTTCTTCGGCGTAGACACTCCAAAGCCCATCGCCCCAATTAATATCCCTTTCAGCCCCCGCACATGCTCTGAAGGCAATGGCGTCCAGGTCATAAATCAGGCGTAAGCGTCTAGTCATCGGGGTATTCCTCTAGATAGGCTTCAATCGCGTATTCGTAGCCGCACCAGTTGTCAACGCCGGCACCCTGAAGACACAGCAGCATGTGCGCGTCCCTTTCTAGTTCTTCCAGACGCTCAAGCGGGACTTCAACCATACCCGGCGCGCTCACAGAGTCACCTTAGCGTTAGCCATGAAGTAAACGCCCGCATCAGTGACATACCATTCGCCACAATTAACGCCGCCTCGCAAACAAGACACATGGCCACGGCTGGCCGCTTCAGCGATAGAGCGGGCTTGAGCGCGGGAAAAGTCGGATTGGAATTTTTGGGGAGTCATTCGGATATGCAGCAGGACTTGGATATAATGGTTCATTTATTTCTCCTCTGTTTTACAGGTAGGTTTTTTCGGATGCTTCAATCAATTCGAAGCTGGTTTTCTTCGGAGTTACTTTTCCGGAGATTTGAATACGGTCGAAGCCATCACGCTCCAGAAACTTTTTCAAGCTGCGGCGTAAATCGGCCTTGAGAACAAGCTCAGGAACCTTATTCGGATCATCCAAAGCACCGGCCATCAGCCCCATAGCAGCTTTATTGCCTTCCATGTCCATTTCTTGTATTAGACGGACAGCCTTCTTTACCTCTTCAGCGTCCTCTACCAGACGGCACTTGATGGTCATTTCGAGGTCGTAAGTGCATTTGCTCATTATTATTGTTCCTTTCAGTTTTAGTGACATTCCGCCCAATTGACGCCAATCTTTCCTTCAGTATCAAGTTGCGCACGGAATTTAAAATATGCCTGTGTATCACGCATCGCCTTTTGGGCAAGTTCAATTACCTCTTCAGCGATTTCGTATCGGCAAGCTAACTGCACTTCATCATGGACCCAAGCCATATACGCATAATCTCCATCCCAGCCATGCTTATATCCCGCCTCGCGCAGCAGTTCATCCACACGGACAATCCAATACTTGCAGATCAGAGCGCCGGCAGATTGAAGCAAGGTATTTAAGGAAGAATGGAGACTGCGAACATGAACCTGTCGGCCATCTAGGCCCTCTAGCCAGTCGCGTTCAAGGATTTGGCGGCGAGTCTTTGGATTGAACTTGGCACCTAAAGCGCCCGCCAAGCTATCCTTCAGCTCTTTCAATGCTGGAGTACGCGCTAGGAAGGTTGCCTTCAGCTTCTTGCCCATTGCAGCATCACCGCCGGCATTCTTGCCTACCAGTTCATCCCCCGCTCCATATAGGTACGAATAGATAAACGTCTTTGCTAGGCCACGAACCTTTTCATGGTAGTCATCAGACTTGTCCCGAACCGTTCCAGGCTCAATAAACCCGGCTGCTTGGCAGTTGGTCCAATGAATATCCCCTTCAATCACGTCATGGGCATAAGCTCCACCATCGAAAGGGAACATGAAGTGAGCCAGACAGCGCAGCTCTAGGCCGGAAGCATCCACACCAACTTGAACCCACCGCGTTATCCGCCCATTAGGCCCAAATAGCGAGCGGCACTCATGTCCGTATTCAGCACGGCTTGACGGAACTTGCGCCATGTTCGGGCTTGAGTGCGTTGCGCGGCCCGTTACAGCGCCATTAGGGTTCACAAAGCCGTGGATGAAGCCTTGAGGCGTCACACACTTCAGCCACCCGTGTTTTCCATCTGCAATCTGGCCTAGCCGCTTAGTGAGCATGAAGTATTCCGCAAGCTCTTTAGCGAGCTTTCGCAGCCCTTCAGGCGCTTCGGTGTCCTTTGCGATATATGCGAAGGTTTCATCATCCAGCTTCAAGCGGCTTACCGTTTCTTCCTCTACTTCCTTCTCTTCGAAGAGTTCGGGATTGTCGGGTAGGTAATTGAAGACATTCTGAAGAATCCAAAGCACTTGCTGACGACTACCCGGATTGAACTCTTTGTAGCGCTGAATAGGCACGCCGACTTTATAGCCCTTTGCGGCGTTGTCTCGTTTTGGAATGAACACTTTATCCGGAATGGGCGGAGCCATCGCCTTCAAGTCTTTTTCCAAAACTTCGAATCGCCTTCGCAGTTGGCTTTCTAGAGCTTTCGCGCCTTCAGTATCGAATGGAAAGCCGTTACGCTCCATTTGAGCCAGTAGCCAAGCCACTTTATGTTCAAGCTCGATAGCTCGTTCTGAGTACCCCTTCACCACCATCTTTTCAAACAGCGATAAAGTAACGCGGTCATCCTGCTCGCAGTAATCAAGCATATCTTCATTGAAGAATGCCCAAGCGTCTTCATGATCTTCCGCGTATGTCCCCTTCAGGACACCCAAGCGATAACCCCACGCTTTCAAAGAGTGTGCACCAAAGAGCTTTCCGGGTAGCGCACCAGAGCGTAGCGCCCTATGCTCAAGCCCCATGTTCTTCAGGTTTGAGTAGATCAGGCGCGAAAGAACCAAGGTATCCACGATGCGAGGATGGAAGGTTTCAGGGAATACAGCGCGGCCCAGCAGCTTGTTTAAAGCTGGGATGTCATAGCCTATGATGTTGTGCCCAATGACTAGGGTTTTCCCGTCAGCGAGATACCCGCTAAGGCGGTCCACAAAAGTACGGAAGTCTTCAGGGCGGAAGCGATAAAATCGTTTAGATTTCGATTCGTATATCACACCGCAATGGAATCGGCTTACGGTATTCAGCAGGCCATTAGTTTCGATATCAAAGATGATGAATGGAGTATCGGCAATCTTCATTACCATCCCCCTTCACCCGCAGGGGATTCGCCATCATCCGGCAACGAGTCAACAGGGTTCAATCGCCCTGTAAAATGGTCGTAAAGCAGATAACCACCTATGCCCGTCAATCCCGTATAGCGGACCTTCAGAATTCGGACTGTGGTGTAATCCCTCAGAACTTTGTCTTGAGTGTTTCTCTCAAGTCCAATTGCTACATCAGCAAGTTGAAGAATTGCGCCGGAACCTCGAAAATCCTTTGTCGAAACCTGTCCGCCCTCTTCATGTGCTTTGCCATCACCCGCTTTTCGGGTTAGGTGCGAAACAACAATCAAGGTGCATCCAGTTTCTTCAACGATACAGCGAAGGTCCGTCATCAATTTGTCGATCAGTTTTCTTTCGTCAGAGCCTTCAAGGCCGGAGATTGCAATCGACAAATGATCCAAGATGATATATTCGCACTCTTCCGCAACAGCCAAGTAACGAATTCGAGACAAAAGATTGCCAGATTCGATACTCCCAAAAGCATCGTAAAGGGCAAAGTTACCACTGCCGAGAGTAGCAGAAAAAGCGTCTTCCCAAGTTGTTTCATCTACATCCTCCAAATGAAGTCTAGTTCCGCAGTGATAGGACATTAGAGCCTGCCCGGTTTCTACTGCGCTTTCTTCCAGATATACCATGCCGATTTTGGTATCCTTTTGGACGCCAAGATAATAAGCAAGGAATCTGGTAAATGTTGATTTGCCAACTGAAGAACCCGCACCAACAACTATCAATTTCTTTTTAGGTATTAGCTTGGTGTATTCAACGATTGGCATGTTTCGCCATGCTTCAGGCCATTCAAGCCCCTGTTCTTTCCCACGCGCCTTAATAGCATCCTTCAGGCTATTTCCGTTGATGATTCCATCAGGGCGGTAAGGCTGCGCATTCCAAAGAGCTTTCTTTAGTTCCCCTTCCTTGCCCTCCATAAGCATCTTGTTTGCGTCCTTCTCAGACAAAACAAGCAGCTTCGCTTTACCAGGCGGGAGTAATTGGGCGCATTCCGTAGCGGCTTCACGTCCAGGCGTATCCATGTCAAAGGCGATAACAACTTCATCGAATCCGATCAGCCATTCATATTGCTCTTTGAAGACTTTTTTAGCCGCCTTCGCGCCGTTCGGAACACTTACGACAGGCCATTGACAGTTATCAAGCTGGGCAATGCTCAGCATGTCAATTTCGCCTTCAGTGATTACTACTTTCCGCCCTTTGCCGGGGAATAGATGTTGCCCAACAAAGCATTTCGGAGTTCCGCCTAGTGTCAAGAACTCTTTGTCAGGAAAGCGCAACTTTTGATGAATTACATCACCAGACATATCTTTAATGTCAGCGACTTGAACAGCCTTGCCGTTATATCGGCCTACCCAATAGCCGTAATGCTCACACGTCCGGCGACTAATCCCACGCGCTCGCAGGTCTTTGAATTCGCCTTGATGTGTTTCACGACTAATCAGCTCTCCTTTACTCACTCGTCGCGTATCCTCCCTTTCCGTTGTCGGCGTAGATTTTTCACAGACAAAGCAATAAGTATTTTCAGGGTATACCGCCAGTCCATCCGAAGAACCGCAGTCAGAGCAAGGCTGATGCGTCAAAAGTGCGCCTTCATGACTCATAGCCTTATTCCTCCAGCCAGCTCTTTACATCAAAGCACGGGCATTCTTTCGCCACATTCGGGAAATCACGATGGCCTTGAATTACAGCAGCCGGATAGATTTCTTTCAGGGACTTCAAAACGCCGCGTAGTGCTTTGAATTGCGCTTCAGTGAAGTTGTTTTCGCCTGTAACGCCGTCAGATTCCTTAACGCCCCCAATCAGGCAGACTCCAACGGAAACGGAATTGAAGCCCTCTACATGAGCGCCGATTACATTTTCAGGCCGGCCCTTCTGGACTTCGCCGCTTCGGGTAATGATGAAGTGGTAGCCAATGTCGAGAAATCCGCGTTGCAGATGCATACGCTTGATGTCACGGGCTTGGAAGTCTTGGGATGGTTTGGTAGCACTACAATGAACTGCAATATATTTGGTTTCTTTCCTTTCTTTGAAAGCCACGGGATTCACTCCTTCTTTTTGTTTTTCTCCTTCAAAGCGGGATGAAGAGACTTTTTAGCCTCCATCAGCCATTCAATAGGAATTGTTTTCTTGGAATATAAGAAACCCTCTTTCTCACACCATTTGGCGTAAGTAGTGGGGGAACCCTTATAAAGTTTTGAATTGGGATTGGAAAAGACAAAGCGGATATCAATGTCGGGATATTGCTTTTTGATAAGGACATGCTTCTTTCGGTCTTCAGTGTCGAAAAGACCTTTTGACTCGATGATGATGCCGTTATCCAGGACGAAATCAGGCGTGTACTTGTGGTCGCTTGCGGGGACCAGATAAGGAAGGTAGTAGCGCTCATAGTCTGCGCTGACGCCTTTACTCGCTAACGTGGCTGCAATGTCCTCCTCTAGTCCACTCCGGTATGATTCCGCTTTGTGACAGCTCCAATGCGCCTTACCAGTCTTCCGCTTCGCCGCCGGCATCGTGGCCTACTTGACGTGCAAACTCGCCGTCGCTTTCATCTTCAAACGGGTTGGAGCCACCAAGGCCCTCACCCTGCTGAATTAGCTGAACACCGTCGATATACATGGTCACACCATAGTTTCGGTCATTGATTACGTAAGGACGGATGCGAACAGCAACCTTGACGATTGCACCATGCAACACGTCTTCTTCAGTTGGCTTGGCGGCTGCATCCCAGACGCGGACAGGCTTATTCAGCTCGCCTTCGCTGTTGCGGTGATTGGTACTCGCTTTAAACAGCATTCCGCCAGTCTTTTCGTCTTCCTTATACGGCATATTCGGACGGTCAAAGTCGTCCGGGTCTTTCTCCACTGCTTTGACGTTCTTAGCGGTCAGGCCCCATGCTTCGGGATCGTCAAGCAGGGATTGCCACGCGGCTTCGCATGCTTCGATAAGCTTTGCATCGTCTTTCGCGTCTTGATGAATCCAGCCAATCTGCCGCTTATTTGTCGGCGTACCTTCAAAGATGGTTTCATCCCGCAGGGACGGGAAATATGCGGTGCCTTTGCCGGAGCGCAGCAGCGCCATTTTAGGTTGTTTCTTTGCCATATTTAAATCTCCTCTGTTTGTTAAATGTTGAAATCGCGGAATAGCTGCTTTTCAATCTCCGCCATCATCTTCTTCTTTGTGTATTCGTATCCGTAGCGCATACCCATTTCCGAAGGCATGAATTGCTGGACTAGCAGTACTTTGCCACCAATCATTACAGTCATTGAATACGCAACGCTATTACGAATGCCGCGAAATGAATCCGGCTTAGCTTCCGCTTTGAACTCAAGAACTTTCATCATTGCTTAGCCTCCTTTGCAGCCGCTTCACCCGCCAAAGCGAAGTAAGCAGCGCCGTCAATATAATCATCAAGATGAAATTCGCCTTTACGGCTTCGGGAAGCCTTCAGCAGCGCCATAAATAGCCAGCCCTCTTCCTCGTCCATTTCAAGCCCGGTAAGCGCGTTGAAGGCTTCAATAGCCTTTTGCATGGAGCGCTCGCCACCAGCGCTATCACGGAGCTTTGCGCGGTCCTTCATGGCCTTCATGCCTTCTTCAAGCACTTGAATGGCTGTTTGCGGTTTACTTTTGCTAACCTCCGCAACGCAAAGAATACTTTCATCGAAGCAATAAGACTGGCCGTACTTACTCTGAATACCCACGCCACCCCACGCGCCAATATAAGTTACTTCATGGGTTCCGAATGGATCGCACCCAAGTTCAGCAATACACTTGATCGTCTTGTTGCTTATTACCGCATGATTAAAACGGACCATACTTCCAACAACGAATTTGCTCATTGTGTTTACTCCTCGAAGTGAATTGCAGAGTTAATCAGATGCAGCGGGATTGCTACGATCTTTTCGCTTGTGTCTTGATGCTGTTGATGAATTACTAAAGCACCGCCCGCTATTGTTACCCTCAAGCCATCAATAACTTTTCCGCACGGCCCCATTCCCAGCATCCAATGTCGCTTAATGTCTTCTAAGCCTTCATGCGGCTTTTGGTAGAAGCTAACACTAGAAACAGGGATAAATTTAGTCATGTCCATTACAGCTTTTCTCCTTTTGCATAATCAAAATCGCGGAAACACTTGAAGATAGGTTGACGCGGCACACCGCTTTCGTAGCGCTCTTTGCATTCAAGCTCCACACAGCGGCCTAAGTAGTCGTCAGGATTCGCCCAAATGGCGTTGCGCAGGCCATCATCAAATCCACTTCCGGCCTTGCAAACAATGCCGCTTTCAAGCTGGACCACGATTGCGCCTAACGTACCCTTGAGTTTCTTTTCACCCTCTTCAAAGCCGATAATCCGGCCATCGATGGTTTCAAGAGGGACTTTGCGCCACCACCCAACTTTTTTACCGTTCCTATAAGTGCCGCCTGCTTCTTTAATTACAGCGCCTTCAAAACCTGTATCTAGGAATATTGAATAGAACTTATCAATCTCATCCAGGCTAAATGCTGTGAAGCGTGGCGGGTGAAGGAATTTAGTACCCTGAATCAAAAGAGCCAATGAGCGGGAATCTACATTGCTGAACTCCTTATCGCCTGTCATTTCAAGCGTTGCTAACGGGACACACGCAAACGGGTGAAAGTAGGATTTATCCCAATGCGCCAAATCAAGCGGCTCATGCCGTCTTGCGTGTCCGTTCATTTCTTGAAAGCTGATACCGTAAGTCTTGAATTCAGCTTCAACGACAAAGCCATCAGGAATCTCAACATCATTGAAAGCGTGTTCTGCAAAAGATTGAAGGGCGATGAATGGAATCCCCTCACGACTCAAGATGTGGAGCTTTCCGGCTTCTCTGAAGATCAGGCAGCGGACGCCATCAATCTTTGCTTGCACGAATACATAGCCATCGCGATCAATGGCCTTTTGAATTTGCTTGGGATTGAAGGTAAGACAGCGCTGGGGGCTTACAAGGCGGCGCATTGATTTCCTTTGTATAGATTAGTTGCCGGTAAAGATGGCTTTAAAGGCTTTCAGAGCGGACTTGATGCGCTCCTTGATGCTTTCCGGTTTTTGGATCAAGGTGACTTCAACATCGTCTCGGATAAGGTCTTTAAGCGTGTTGACTTCCTTTTCGCTTTCAATGTGCAAAATGACATGATCGTCAATAGCAACATTGACGTTCCATTTGCCGCCTTTGTAGTGCGGACCTTTCTTGTGGAACGGCTTCTTGTAGCGCGGCAGCTTTTGGGATTTGTGTTTAACGGTCATGGTTGTTTACTCCTTTCGCTCGCTTGAGCTTGGTTAATGGGTCGGTTTTGAGGGTGACAATCGCCGGCCAGATTCGGCCATGATTGGGAGATGCAGCCGGAACCTTGCGGGCTTCCTTCAGATAGTCGGGTTCGCTTCCGAAGTCCGAAGACGGGAAGCGGCGCGGATGGTTGGTCATGTGGTTTGTCTTCCTTGCTACTGTGTGTTAATTGAATGGCATGAAGCGAAGAAGGCCCCGAAGGGCCTAAAGAGGGGATTAGGTAAACGCGAATTCACTATCTAGAATGCCGCGTAGGTCCAGACTCCCCGGCTGTGGTAGTGCGGGGATTTCAGCAGCCAGCTTTTCCGGCAGCGTTGCCTTGATGCGCTCCACAAACTCAACAAGCGGGTTGCTGTTCTCGTACATATCAACCATCGCCGCACGCACGCCCTTGAACATCAAGACTGCGTTGTCCGCGGACGTGCCAAAGCTGTCATGGATCATCCCGAAGTTGCGGATACCGGCGTCAAAGCATTGATTGACGGTCATGCGCATGTGGGAAGCGTCCAGGGAGTGAATAAAATTTGGAGCGATTCCGCTTCTTTGCTTTCTCGGGTCGATTTCTTCGGTGCCAGTTGCGATGCTGAATAGACGCCGCTGGCCTGCTATGAGGAACTGGACACGCTTTGAGGCCGTTTTGTAATAGAACTGCTGGACAGGCATTCCGTCTGGCGTATACCAACTAACAGGATGGCCGGACTTTGAAATGATCGCCGCGAGCTTTTGAAGGAAGGCCATAGCTTCAACAGCCTTTACCACAGTTGATTGAACGGATTCCCAAATCAGCTTAGCCATGAAGGCGGCGGCTTGGCGTGGAGCAGAAAAGGTTGCATCTCCTTTAGCGATTGCTGGATAAATGGTGTCTTCTTCAACCTGCTCACGGAATCCGTACTCTTTTGACCCGTAAGCTAGAGTCATCACAGAGCGCTTTACCGTGCTTCGCCCTACTCCAAATAACGTCCATTGCTGTGCGAGGGTTCGCGTTCCTAGCTTTAGATGCTCTCGCGTTTCTCCTTCATCGGTCTTAATTTCGACTATTTCATCCCCCTCCCCTTCTTTAAGGTAATGTTCGATTGCTCCATTTACTTTATCGGCAACGAGTTGATAAATGTCCCTACGTGGAAGACCCGCCACAAGGTTCACAGCTTCGCCGCCAACTTCATCGCGCAGCAATGCGCTAAAGTGTTGAATACCGGAACAAGAGCCGTCAAAGGCCAGAACAATACGAGACTTGAAGGAAAGGCCCTCTTCAATGTAACCAGCGTAGTCAAAGCAGAAAGCTAGAAAGCAGAATGGGGAGTCCACAGAATCGCTGGCCCAAAAGCTAACAGCGGCAAGCGGGTCTTTCGCTACTTCAAGAATTTCGGCGGAGTATTCATCAACCCATTTCACTTTCTCTTCAATTGTCCATTTGTCGTGTCCGTAGCAGTTCGCGCCATGAACCTTGAAGAGTGTTAGATTTTCCTCAGTCCCTATTGGACCCGCATCAGCGAATTGAAGAAGACCTTTAGTGAGGTCGTCACCTTGGGGAGAGAATGAAGGGATTGGGTAGATGCGTCCGCGATAATCAAAGTTGTGTGGAAAGTATATCCTTTCGTGATCTTTGAACTTCTCTGCTATTGCTATTGAGCCGGTAACTCTTAATGCTTGCGATACTCTTCTCTTGTTCGCTAGATGCGCCAGAGTCTTCTTCTTTCTAATCTCCTTTATTTCATCTTCGCTTGCTCCTTCGGGTGCATCGGGCGGGATTGGGATTTCTTCATAGTGTGGAAGCCCTGCCATGCCGCTGTAGGCTGAAGAAAAGACCGACTTCGCAACTTTCAGAACCTTGCCATTAACCTGCCATGCTGTGTTCTGCATTGCCTCAACGGCTTTGATTACTCTAGAAAGCTCAACGTCTTCAAGATGCGCATAAAAGTTCTTCTTTACTGCTGGAGCGGTTTGCGAAGGGATTCGAAAAAGTGAGCAACTGGCGTGTTCAGAGTAATAGCCTCCGTCCCTTAAATCGCCCCATCCTCTTGGCGGGATGATTGTTGGCAGATGCAAATGGGACTGCTGCATCAGCTTGTCAGAGTAAGCCCCAATAGCCTGCCGCATCGCACCGGAGGGAATGACGAATGTTTCCATTGTCACGCTTCCTCCTCTATAGGTTTCCCGCGTTTCCAGCTCCACCACGCCAGACGCTACCAGAACATCTAGAATGACTTCCCCAACTCTAGCGCGGGCTTGCGCATCCCATTCAATCCATTCAATGCCGCGATGGCGCTCGATGGCCTTCAGATATGCGCGCTTATAGGATTCCTCCACACGCTGCGCAACGCCCATTCTGATAGCAGAAGCCATCCCAGCCGGTAAAGCAGCCAGAAGGTTAGTAAACCGGACCTCCTCTTCGATTGTCTTTCCAATCTGGAACATCAGAGAAATGGGCGATGCTGTTGTTCGCGCCATAATTGCGGATAGCGTCCGCTTTAAGCCCGCATACGCCAACTTTTCGTACCGTGTTTCTTTGGTCTTCTCGTTGATTTCTGGAAGCTGCCGGAAATACTTTACAGCAGAGTGGTTCTTTCCTTTGCCTGAAGCCTTCGCCATCCACTCAGCAAGGCGCGTGGCAATACCCGGAATTAGGCGGGACATTAGAACACTCCCCACCATCGTAGAATCAAAGTTGCCTTCTTCGGCGCACTTCACAAGGATTTCTTTTGCTCGTTCTTCAGCTAATCCTTTAGCCTCTACTTCAAGCGCGATTTGAGCATCTACCAGTTCAGAGCCGAACAGTTCTTTAAAGGATTCGAGTTCTTTAGATTCTACGGGCATGACTTTCCCCTGCCGTATTTCAGGCATACAAAAAAATTGGAAGGATTTAGAAGGTGAAGCGGATTAGCTTAGATAGAAGCGCTTGGCGCTTTGGACTCTCTTTGGCTTTTGTTCTTTGCGGAACTCTTTAAAGGATTCTTGTTGCTTTGTGCGGATGGTTTTAACGCGGGATTGATTGCCTTGCATTGTTCTTTGGTCCTTTTTTTAATGATGGAAACTTGCCTATCAGACGATGTTCATTGCCCTTGCGTGGCTAATAACATCCCGAAGGTCCGGTAGGGTTTTGTTTACGTACATCAGTTGGGGGAAGGTGTGGCCTGTCCTTGTGGATTTCCGATACACCACTTTAAAGAAGCCGCTTGCCGCTCCTTTCTTTGTCAGCTTTGCGGGCCCTGAACGGCGGTCAAACAGTCCCAACGTCTTCAGAATCAGATTCAACACGATGGCGCTATCAATCCCGCACCGCTGGGCGGCCTCTGTCGCGGTCGAGTAACCATCTGTAGATAGGAACTCCTCGAATGCCTCCACCTTCGGCGCATCCTCTACAAGCTTTGCCTCAAGCTGTTTGCGCTGCTTCATTTCCTGTCCGGCCAAGATCAAGGCATCTTCGAATGTCTGCGGAAGCTGGAAGGCCGGCGCGGCGTGCTGTCTAACCTGCTCCTCAAGCTCTTGCCAGCGGTCTACAAGCCGTGCTGTGAATTCCGGGCAGAGCTGCGCGACAACAATGTAAGAGTCACGCTTGCCAACGTGGTAAACGGTTTCGTAGTAGGTGCGTCCATTCGCTACCTTTGCGGGCATATCCCCCATTGAGGGACGTGCTATAACGCCACGATCAGCAAGGCGCTCAATAGACTGCTTAACCTTGTCGTGGCGGCTCTCTACAAGCTCTGCAATCTCGCGGCTGCTCATGGTCAGCGTCCCCGCTTCGCTGCTGGTCATGGGCTGGGTTTGGTTAGCGGCGGATACGGTCAGAGCGTTGATATAGGACATGGTGAAATCTCCATATAAAAGGAATAAATAAAGGCTTTACTTATAGAGTCTTAAAATAGTCTTTAAGATTTCTTTAAGGTGTGAGCGTGGATAGCGCGGAGTGTGATTTCCTTGCTACTGTGTGTTAATTGAATGTCATGCCAGTCCGAAAGCTCGAAAAGTGCTGACGGTGGGCAGAGGCGCTGAAAGCGTTCTCTTGCTACTGTGTGTTAATTGGATGTCATCAACTGAAAAATTGAGATTGTCCCCGCGTCTGTTAAACGAATGTTTAAAAACGTAGGAACTTTATTACGCAATCTGTACAAATGCCACACGCAATGCAATGGCGATACTGTATAAAAATTAGGCTTTGCTAATATATTGGAATGGAGAGGGGTTGTGAGGCGATGAAGACAGGGTATCTTCATGCATATAAAATAAAAGGGCGGACCTTTTCAGGCCAGCCCTCAATGCTTCTTAACGTCTACAAACAATTCTGTTACAAGAAACTCAGCCCTTAATCGGCTGCTTCAAGTGCGCGTGCGCGTTGTTGTCGCCCTCTTTAATCCGTATGTCATCCAGCTTCCCGCCATTGTCAAGGTAGGTTTGCACCCATACCGGCTTTCTTCCTAGCCCTGTCCACGTCTCTGCATAGTTTGCTGGATTCCGGTAACGTGCCGGGTGTTTCATGCCCTTTAGCGAGCTTCCGCCAGCGCTGGACGGAGCTTTAGCTCTGATAGGCTGTTGTAGGCCGTCCGCGCCCGTCAACGTGAACTGTAGGCCGTGCTTTGCCGCCAGTTCTTTGATAAGTGCCATGTCCTTTTTCTCTTCTTCCTTGCGCAGTGCCTTAAGCTGCTCTCCTGTCTCTTGGTTTAGGCCGTCAAGCTGTGTAAGCGACAGGCTAGCCAAATCTAGGCCCAGAGCTTCAGCAGTCGGAAATTTCATTCTCGTTGTCCTTTGGTTAATTACAGCTACGCTGCGAAATGAGTCTAACTCTACTGTGTTCTGTATAGCAAACAGGCGAACACTCAAGGCTTGAATGTACGGCTGTTTGCTATCTTACATCGTGTTTGAAGCATACTAATTGTTAAAGAGCGGGTAGACAACAGCCATTGCTTTACAGTTGCGCGCCTCTTTTGGCTGCGCTGTTAAGCTCTTGAAGGTATTGAAGGATTGGGATTGCTTCGTACTTCTCTTTGTTTATCTTGTCTGCCAGCTCTTTGTTAAAGGTTTCGTAAAGACCGGAGGTGCTGCCCTTCTTTCGGATAACCCAGCTTGCTGTTCGCATGTCCTGCTCCTTTAGCGGCTTGGGGTCGCATAAACTTCATACTCAACTTCGGTCAGCTCGCCGTTTAACTCTATGTCTTTGGCGTAGGCTTCAAAGTCAAAGTAACGCGCAACCTCTTCAGAGATACCATCTAACAGGCAGCTCTCTTCAACCATCTGAATGCCTACTTGCTGAAGGTTTCCGCGATAGATTCGGACATCTTCATAGTGTTCCATCGCGTATTCGAAAGAGTTGTTTTCGTGGCCGATGATGTGCTGGACAGCAACCTTTTCATCTTCAGTCAGGTAGGAGTATTCTTCAGCGGCTTCAAAATACTCTTCAATGTTTGCCTGATTGACATTCATTAGGTTAAAGACTGTTACATCGTCATCATTGCCATCAATTAGCTGAATTTCGTATTCTTCAACAGGCTGGCGAGCGTCGAATTGTGCTTGATACTCTTCAAGGCTGGTGAAGTAAAAGCCGCGAGCGTTAAAGTCGTAAGGCTGAGCAAAGAGGCGGATAGTCATGGCGCGTTCCCTTTCGTGTTGCTGTTACGTGTTTCGATGTCGCACATTGTGCATATGTATTTTGTGCACGTCAACACGTTTCCGCAAAAAAACCTCATGGCATGAAGGCGCAGCGCCCAGCAAGACAGGGTCACAACTGGCAAATATGTTATTATCATGTGAGGCTAGTTCAAAGAGATACTCATGCAGCCTAATCAACATCAACCCGAGGGAATGACAAATGCATCCAGATTTTGATCCTGATGATACTCTATTCAAGTACTACCCATTCAACGAATACTCTGAAAAAGTGCTAACTGACAAAGAAATATTTTTCGCTAACAGAGAGAGATTCAATGATGTATATGAGAACCATTTCGGCATAGAAACAGCGGGGGTTGAGCTGCCCCCTGCAACCATTAACCAATTAGCCCGCCAACTGTTTGACTCCCCTGACCTTGTTGCAACTTTTTGCCTATCGCGTAAATGCAATGAATCGCTAATGTGGGCACACTACGCGGAAAATCACACCGGTTTCTGCCTCGCCCTTTCAAAAAAAGCGATTAAAAATGCCACTTATTTCAGACGCAAAGACAGCGAGGATAAACAGGACATAACCGGCAGGCTAATTAGTGGCGATGTTGAATATCAGGAGACACCGCCCCTAATACAATTAGAAGATGTTAGAAAACGGGCACTGAAATCTAAAAAGGGCGAGTGGGGAGAAGAGCTGATAAGTAAGATTTTATATACAAAATCTACTCACTGGACATACGAGGATGAATTTAGATTTGTTTTAACCACCGGAGAAAAACACAATGGCGTATTAGTCGGCATTCCAGAAGAGGCGATTAAAGGCGTTATATTTGGAGCGAGAACAGAAGAGTATCACCAGAGGAAAATTTCCTACAGCCATCGAAGTCTAAAACTCTACAAAGCAGTGCAGTCCCAAGAACAATATAATTTAATCATCCATAACATTCGTGATTAGATACATTTAAACCAAAATAACAACTAAGCCACTTTAGGTTAATAAAGTGGCTTAGCGTCGTACAAACATAAAGTACGGTTAAGAAGACATAAAGCGTTTATTCAAGAAAAGCTCCCACGCCATCGCGGGCATTTGCCTATACCGCGTACTTTCCGGCTGTGACTCCCAAGTCGTCCAGGCGCTTAGTGTGGTGTAGAGAAGTTCCGCCGCCTGCTGTTGTGTCAGCCCTGCCTCAGCCCTAGCGGCCTTGATCTCTTCGACGGTCGGCAGATGTCCACCAGTCACAATAAATTCATCCATCATGCTATCTTACGCTATTTAGTTGTGTCATGTTACCACATGGTGCCCAGGGCCGCGCCTACCAGCCCAACGCCCATCAGAACGCCAACAACCACCAGCGCGGCCTTAAATGCGTATGCTACCTTTTCGCCATTCTCCCTAGCCACCACAACAAAGATTAGGAGCCAGACTAGAAAGACACCGGACCACGCGATAACAAAGCTTTTCATGCAAATCCCCTCAATCAAAAGGGGCATGGTACCAATCCATGGAGCTGGCAGCGGTCGGACTTAACAAATCCTCAAACTTTCTTACAATAAGTTACTCCATACGCCAACGTCCCGCAGTGTTGTGAACACTTCATCGTCCGGATAGTCTTCGGCGTATGTCCCCGCTGTCATATCATTTGCTAATGAGTGGCCCATTACTCTTTTTTCCATTCTTAGGGGCATTCTAGCTTTCAAACAGCGATCATTAAAAGCGTGCCTAAATGCGTGATTCGGCCTTTCTTTCTTCGATATCTCACCCTCTAGCACCTCAAATATCTTTTTAGTTCTCCATCCCGCGCTAGCTGAATATCCCCGCGTTTCGTCCCGTTTTAGGCCGCTGAACACTAATTCAGAGTCTTGAGAGTCCATCCAGGCGATGAAGGCATCAATCACCCTTTCCGGCCATCCGAGATAAACAGTGCGCTTCGCCGCCTCAGACTTCAATTTCTTAGTGCCTTCATCGTCTTCCGTGATATCACAAGTAACAGCAAAATATCTAGCACCATCCGCGCAATGCTTCAGTACACAATCCTTTTTATGGAGCTGGGCAGCTTCATCAATTCTTAAGCCAGTGTAGGCCATAATTCGGATTAACCATGAACCGGCGTCATCATCCGTGGTGACAGACAGAATTTTTTTAAGCTCTTCATCTGTCCACCGCTTTGAATATGCGCCAGTGCTGGCTTTGGCTGCCTGTCCCCTACGTGGGGTTAGTCCAACAGCGGGATTCACATAGCCTTTAATGCCTTGCGTAGTCTCAACCCATCCAAAGAAACTCCCGATATAAGTCATATATAGTTTGCGGGTAGATGCAGCTATATCCGGCCACAACTTATTGACCCATCCTAGAATTTGATGGCGCTCGATGGAGAGTATAGACGTGTCCGGCCTTGCTAATCCTTCCGGAGTCTTTTTCGTCCCTCTGAGCAAATAACCATCTTTCCCGAAGAATACAGTTGTTGCCTCCTTGGTTTTATTCGAGTATTGCCCCTTCAATCTCTCCTGCACATATCTAGCGCATAGCTCCCCTAAAGTTGGCGCTTTGATAGCTGTAGCCGTCTCTAATGCACTGGCTGCTGTCGCTGGTGCGTTGATAGCCTGCTGATGGACAGCCGCTAGTGCGTCTATTACGGCCTGCTGCTGGACGTGCATGAACTGCATAGACCTAGAAGCATCCATCCTGTAATGAACTTGCAGAACCCGCACAAACTCGCCATCTAGATAATCAGAAACCTGTTTCCAGTGGTCCAAGCCTTCCGCAGCCGTTCCGCGTGTCTGGATGCGTAAAACCTTCATGTAACCATTCACGGAATCGCGGACAGCTTCCCAAGCGTGCTGAGGCAGTTGCGCAAGCCCCCTAGTCGTCTTTTTGCCTCCTAAAGACTTAGGAAGCTCAATGACTAGTGTTTTGCGTTTGTTATCAATGCTGGCGGACATATTCGTTTCTTGTTGCCTGTGCGCGTGCGTGCATGTGTTGGCGCGTGTTAAGGGTTTGGAGAGGGCTAGACAGGTCTAGGCAGTCCCCCACAGATCGACACCCACTTAATGACAAATAGATATAGACACCCTGAAAACCCCTGTAAAATCACTCTAGATACACTCTAGCGCCCTGAGAATTCGCCGTCAAGTGTCAATAAATTCAATAACTTATCAAGAAGTCTTGCGCTACTCTTGCAAGTTGAAGGCTGCTAGTACGTGTGTTCACGATGGCAATGCCATTGACCGCGCCACTCAAACCGACAAATAGCCAATGAGAATCAGTGCTGGCTGTAATCCCAAAAGGTGAGCCAGGCAGTGTCAGCAACTGTGCTTGTGGCAGCGTTGGCCCAGCTTGCACAACGGCTTGGCAAGCAGCCATGCCAAGCGTAGTTGCGATGATTGAAAACGTGCTCGTCAGGCGAACTTTGCGCCAGGCATGTTTGAGTTTCATAGCATCACTCCTCTTGTTGCGGCATCCCGACGCCCGAATAGCGTCAGCAATGAACTAAGCACCTGCGATCTTGGCAAAACGGTTTAGAACCTGTTTGGATACGCTGCGCGTTGACGGGATAGTCAGACAAATGCGTTGCAACCGTCTTCGAAATGCTCATGCACTGAGGCGTACATCCCGCTTCCTCAACCGTTTTCGCCTTGCCCCACTTAGCGGATCAAACACACCGCAGCCGGGGAAGCATTCACGCCGGAGGCGCTGCTCGCGTTGGCAAAGGTCGGCCTCGCTCTAGACGCGTCGGTGTCGAGCACCGGCACGTGCTTGTGCAGCTCATCAAAGTAGGCGCAAGCCTTGGCCTTGTTGCCGCCGGGCTGTTTCAGCACATCCCCCGGCCGCCAGATAGTTCCAGCATGCGCCGCCGAGGTTTTGGGGTTGGGCGTTATCACCTAGACGCCGGGCTTGATCAGGTTGTCCCAATCGCGAACGCTCTTGAGGTTGCCCTTACGCACTAGGAGCACGATGGTGGAGGTATATGGGGGTGCGTCATGGCATGGCGACATCCTGAAGCTGCAAGTGATGTTTGCATCTAATCAGAAATGTCATATCGCCAAAAGTGATTATTTATTATCTTTAAATTCCAATTGGATCTATGTGGATATGATTTTTAAATAGATGTGTGAAATAGCATTTTCGTTAGAAATCATTTCTGGAAATATAAAAGTCGGCATTACAGTGCGAGCCCCCCCTTGAGGAGCTCAACGCACAGACCGCACCAGCCTTGCCGTTTCCGGTAAGGATGGCCACAAGCAACATTCCGCGCCAAAAACGTCGGGTGGCTGCATCTAATGTTGATGCCGCCAGTCTTTTGGTCAGTTCTAACGGGCATATCCCATGCCTATAACAGGCAGTAGCTGGCACCCTCAATGTCAGCCTCCTGTTATGACCATGCCCCAGCCAGCTTTGGCTGGGGTCTTTTTATGTCTTTGAACCTGTTTACGATCTACTACACGTCGTGGGCGCATTACACGGCGAGCACGTCAAAGCTTCGCGAGCCGAGGCTCGCGAAGCTCTAGTTTCAGATTAAGATCTGAGCAATTACAAATTACTGCATTGTCCTGTCACACCGCTCCGCCAAGATTTGCCGCCGGCATTCTTGCAGTTGTGGGCATGCTGGTGATTTCCAATAACCTTACCTGTGCAGTTCTTTGCGGAGAAGCATTGCCCTGGTTTCCTTGGTTGGATTTGATCCATTAGAGCATTTGGGGATAGATTGCTATCATTCTTGCTGGCTTGTTGGGTAGCAGAAGTGACTTGGTTGGCTTGAGTGGAGCCGATAGATGATGCGCTGGCAATAGAGGAAGCCAGCAGAAGAAAAGCGGCAAAAGGAATGGTTAGAGCGTTGATGGTCTTCATGACTCAAATCCTTTAATGTGCGAGAAAAATGCAGCAAAACCGCAAATTTCTATAGTGACGATAAAATTCAGGCAACAGGAATAGTTAAAGGCTCTCGCCTCAACACCCACATTAAGCCTTGATTAAGAAAGTCAAAATAAAAACAATATTAACAATGGAGTTAATATCAATGCGGCCGCACACTGTAGGGACTTTATGAGGCAACGACAGTTCACAGACTTTTTAGGTATTATTCACGTTCTTTGTGAGAGCTTAGGGACGGTCAAGTATTACTAATTAGCAAGTAATGAAAAATATTCAGACGATTTGACTATGTGTCGGCGCTCATTTTCCCTGTGACCTAATCTAGAGATTTCCGGCCTCAAGGTGAGAAATTCGGAACTCGATCGGGGTTTGGTAGCCCAGCGAACTTCCTTTCCTCTGCCTCGTATCTTTGCGCGAAGGCAAAATTTGCGCACACACTGAACTACTGTCCATCACTTCAATGGAGTAGATTTGCTGGGCCTCCGAATCGATGCCCTAATGTACCCTTACGCAATTGCCTGCGATATTCCGCTCAGTGCTTCCTGGTTTTTCACTCACCTTCGCCCAACATATTGATGCCGGTAACTCAGCGCGCCTGAATTTTTCCGGTAGCGAATTTGGACCTGCAGCATCTGCTATCCCTTGGACAGCGTGCAGTAGCCCGGGACGGCCCTGCCAGCTTGAACAGGCTTTGCATGATACCGATGGCCTGTCGTAACCCCAGCCGGAGCGGGTTCGTGACGGTTAAAACGAAGTGACCGACAACCTGTGTTCATCCGTGGCGCAGTTTCAGATTTAGCCCACGGGAGACAGCGCGTAGCGCGCAAGATCGGGCGCGCGGGCGCCGGCGGCCGAGCAGAAGGTCGCCTAATCCACGTGCCCAGATTATTTGCCTAGGCACGTTCTCGTGCGAGGACGTCGCCTAGCTCTTGTACCTGGGCATCGAGTCGGTGCAGTAGATCTACACCGAAGCTGTCAACACCGAACTGCTGCGTTTTGTATGTACAAATTGACTGCAGAAGATACACAAGAAAGTGGGGAAGTAGCATAAATCAAACTGATACAGTCTCGACGGCAACTATCAATTGCCCGGCAGCCAGAGGCAAGCATATATAACACGCAATAAGCGTATGGCTACTTCTGGCACTTGTACATGTCAGACAACTACACTGGGGATAGCCAAATGAATTCTTTCATGTCCATACTAATATTGATGAGCGTCATATCATTTAGCACCGAGGCTTCAACAGTCCAATGGCAAAATTGCTCAGGCTTAAAGTTCCGTCACTGGTTTAAAGACCCTCCTAATACCGAACTGCAGTGTGGGTACCTAGACGTCCCATTGAAATACATCAGTGGAACAAGTCTTAATGAACAGGGTACCGGAAATGTAGTCAGGCTTGCTCTGACCCGGCTTCCTGCCAAAGGGGTGAGTAAGGGTTCTCTTTTGGTTATTAGCGGAGGGCCTGGTTATTTTGGCATTAACCCATGGGTAGATATAGAAGGATCCGCCAAGAAAATACATGAATCTTGGGACATCGTGGGATACGACCCTAGAGGGATTGGGCAGTCTAAGCCCATAATTGACTGCACAATGATAGAAGAGCCGTCTACCCCCGAAAATTATAACAAAGATCTGATCAATGCCTGCGTTAAATATACAGGCATTGATGTTCTAAAACATATGGGTACTGACGAAGCTGCAAGTGATGTGGATCGTATTCGGCAAGCTGTAGGCGATAAAAAAATAACAGCACTAGCATACTCATATGGAACTCAAGTCGGCTTGATTTATGCAGAGCGTTTTCCCAATAATGTCCGGGCCATGGTGCTTGACGGGGTTGTAGACATTGATGAAGCAAAAGATAGTTATCTCATGCGAGAGAATCAGGAAAGAGGATATCAGGCGACTTTTGAACGATTTGCTGCATGGTGCGCAAAAACCAAAAAATGCCCACTTTCTGCCGATAAAGCTGTAGCAACTCAACAGTACATTGATCTGCTAAACAAGTTGCATTCTTCGCCACTATCCAGGTCAGATGGTCAGCAGGTATCAGCCAATGAGCTGAGATCGCTAACCACATCACTCCTAATATGGCATTCATCTTGGCCCGATTTGGCCACAGTAGTAAGACAGCTAAGTAAAGGCGTTGTCGGAAAAAAGGTAGAAAAAATCTTGAGCCAGCAGGAGTCTGATTCAATTTCAAACCTATCGGAGGATGCTCTTAATGTCATATCTTGTGTCGATTTCTCTCCCGCCGGACTCAGTCAGGATGATATCCTTTATCGGAGACGAAAAATAAAAGAAGCGTTCCCTGCAATCAATTTCCAGCCCCAAGAACAAGATCCTGTTGAACTGTGCGATATGTGGCCTTGGAAGAGCAACTTTCATTCGAGACGTCCTGCCAGCATACCCGTCTTGCCTCAGTTGCTTTTTGTAGCCCAGCGATATGACCCTACGACTCCATGGCAGAATGCAAAAAATATGGCGACTCAATTTAAAGGTAGATTGATTACTCTGGAAGGAGATGGGCACACTCTAGCATTATCGGGAAAGGAAAAATGTGTGGACAAGGCGATTATCGACTATCTGAATGCGCCTGATAAAAAACAAGATGATATGACATGTCATAGGCAGCGTCATTGATCGCAAAGGTTGTCTGTAGCGCCCCTTTAATGTGCCAATCTTAAATTTTTCTTTCTCGTTACTTACCATTTAACCCCCGTTCATGAAAAATGACAGGGGTTTTCTTTTTGGAGAAACGAATGGGCCCGCAACGCCTGCATGACTAGGTGTGAGCTTCCTCTTGGGCCAGGTTATGTTTTAGCAGTGCAGCGCTGGGCAGAGCTTGAGAAAGCAAAGATACCGGCCATGGCGCTTCCTACTTTCAAGGATCTGGCAGATAAGTACATGCAAGATGCCATTCCATTAAAATCTCCGAGGACGCAAATTGAAAACCTACGGCAGATGAAAAATTTGCTGGAGTTCTTCTGCAATTCTGAACCTGCTCAGCTTGAGGACATAGAACCCGTACATGTGCGTCATGTATATGGACAAACGCAGCAAGTCTGGCAAAGTTGCGGCTAATCGAGAGAAGGCCCTCCTCTCCCACATGTGGAAAAAGGCCCGCTGATACACTAGTCATCAGCGAGCGTGATATTAAGGACGGCTCAATCGAAATTAAGCAATCCAAAACCTCAAAGAAATTGCGAATCGCGGTGGCAGGAGAACTGGAGGCGCTCCTCTGCAGGATTGCCAAGCGCAAGGTCAGGCTCCGACTGAGGTCACTTAAGCTGATCGTGAAAGAGGATGGACAGGCCCTAACGAAAGGTGGGCTACGTGGCCGGTTCGAAGATGCAAGGGAGCGAGCGGCGGAAAGTAGCCCCCACATTGCAGCGGAGATACGTAGATTCCAATTCCGCGACCTACGAGCTAAAGCTGGCACAGATAAAGCGGATGACTCTGTAGATGTTAGGCAGGCACAACGGCAATTAGGCCATAGTTCCATCGTAATGACAGAAGCGTATATTCGGAATAAAAAAGGAGATAAGGTCAAACCGACCAGGTAATTGCAGAGCAAAGCAAACGGGCCTTGTATCGCTACAAGGCCCGTGGAATATGGTGCCGGCGGCAGGAATCGAACTCGCGACCCCCTGATTACAAGTCCGAAGTACAGTGTAAAATACTTTTGAATTCAATCACTTAAGCATGTGCACTTCCGCAAGTTTGCAAGTTTAAGTCGTTGTATACCGGGAACACTCCATTCGAACCCGGTTCACTTACGGTACAAATCCACCCACACCCCCAACCCGCTTCGGCGGGTTTTCTCATGCATGGAGAAAATATGAAAACCATCGCCACATTCTCGCAAAAAGGCGGCTCGGGTAAATCTACCACGGCCGTTCACCTGGCCGTCGCCGCAGAAGAGGACGGCTGCAAAGTCATCATCCTCGACCGAGACGATGCGCAAGCTTCAAGCTCGCGCTGGGCGGCCTGCCGCGCAGCCTCGACGCCCATCGTCCTAAAGACGCCACCGTCCCAGCTTCAAACCGCTCTCACAGCCGCCAGAGCCAAAGCGTTTGACCTAGCAGTCATCGATGGCCCTCCTCATTCTTCACCGGACTCTGCCGCCATTGCGCGCGTCGCTGACATCATCCTGATTCCCGTCCGGCCAACGGCGTTTGATCTAGCCGCAGTCGGCAACGCCGTGAAGATCGTCACGGCCGCCGGAAAGCAGCCTCTGTTCGTGCTGTCTGCCTGCCCTCCTCGCGTGCCTGAAGTGGCCGACGCACGCCAAGCGCTGGGTGACTTCGGTGACGTGGCACCTGTTGAGATCGGCGAGCGTATAGCATTCTCGCGCGCCATCTACACGGGCCGGACTGTGACGGAGTTCGACCCCCGCGGCAAGGCTGCGACCGAGATCCGCGCGCTGTGGCAGTGGATCAAGGAGAGGCTGCAATGAGCAAGACCAGCTTGAAGGCTTTCTTGGGCACCGGCGAGGCTGAGCTGCCAGCCAAGGAAGATAAGCCGCTGCCGGACTACGTGTCGGTCAAGGTGAAGGTCCACCCTGACGACCACCGCCGGCTCTCGGACCTCGCCAAAGCGGAACGCCCATCTAGCCTACAAGACCTTGGCGTGGAGGGATTCAACCGCGTGCTTGCCGAGCGCGGTCTTCCGCCGCTGCGCCCTTACAAAGATGGGTAAATGCCTGTTTGCGCATTTGCGCATTTGCGCATTTGCGCATTTGCCCTTTTGCTCACCTGCTCATTTACCCATTTGCGCACATGCACAGTTGCATTAAAGCGCGCGATGTACGGCGAGAGTCGCCCAATTGACACACAGTCCACGCATCATTTGATATAAATTTGCGTAATCCACGCATAATTGCCATGCTGATTGCAAATCAAGGAGCAATCCGCCATGCGCCTCTACCTCTCCCCCGACCGCTACTACGCTATCGCCATCCAACTGGACCTGTTCGACAGGCCCGTGATCGTGCGCGCCTGGGGTGGCCGCGGGAGTCGGCGCGGTGGCTTGGCGACAGAACCATTCAGCACAGCGCGGCTCAAGGACATTGACCGCCGCCGGCGACGGCATGGATACCAACTACACAGTCCCAACTGATGAGACTCTCTGCCTACTCCTTGCCGGCGCTCTTGTAGCGCCGTTTTCTTTTGCTACTCCTCTACCGGCTGGTAGCCGACTACGAAGTCGGATTCTTGCCAAAAGCATACTAAAAACCCATTTTGATATTCTCTTGACCGTGGTCTAATTTGAATTTGTACGCATTCAAATTTCACGAATATGACTTCACACCCACCCAGCCGGCCAGCCGTCGGCGGCCTACTGCTGCCCGTGGCCGGCGCCCCGGTGCGTGCCGGCTTCCCGTCTCCGGCTGACGACTATCTCGACGACGCTATCAGTCTGGACGGCTATTTGATCTCCGACCCGGCGGCCACCTTCCTTGTGCGCGTGCGCGGCGACTCCATGCGCGGCGCCGGCATCGACGAGGGCGACCTGCTGGTCGTGGACAAAGGGCTGACCGCGAACCACGGCGACATCATCATTGCCGTCGTCGACGGCGAGTTCACCGTCAAACGACTGCACCGCGCGCGTGGCCGCTGCGCGCTGATCGCCGAGAACCCTGCCTACCAGCCCATCCGCCTGGCCGATGGCCAGGAACTGGAGGTCTGGGGGGTGGTGCGCGGTTGTGTGAAGAGGTTCCGCTGATGTTCGCCCTGGTGGATGGCAATTCCTTCTATGCCTCATGCGAGCGGGTGTTTCGTCCCGACCTTGCCGGCCGGCCCATTGTGGTGCTGAGCAACAACGACGGCTGCGTCGTCGCGGCCAGCGCCGAGGCCAAGGCCTTGGGCCTGAAAATGTTCGGCCCCTTCTTCGAGATTGCCGGGCTCTGCCGGCGGCACAAGGTGGCGGTGTTCAGTTCGAACTACGCGCTCTACGGCGATATGAGCCACCGCATGATGCGCGTGCTGTCCGAGTTCGCGGCGGACCAGGAGGTCTATTCAATTGACGAATGCTTCCTGGGCATGGCCGGCATGCCGGATCTGGACAGCCACGGCCACCGCATCCGGCAGGCGGTGCTGCAGCGCGTTGGCATCCCGACCTGTGTCGGCTTCGGCACGTCGAAGACGCTTGCCAAGCTGGCGAACCGAGTCGCAAAGAAGCGCAGCGAATGGGGTGGCGTGTTCGCCTGGGACTGGCTGAACGCGGCCGAGGCCGACACGCTGATGGGGCAAATGCCTGTCGGCGACATCTGGGGCATCGGCGGCCGGCTGACCGAAAAGCTGGGCGCGATGGGCATCACTACCGCGCTGCAACTCAAGCGCGCCGACCAGCGCCACATCAAACGGCAGTTCAGTGTCGTGGTGGAACGGACAGTGCAGGAACTGAACGGCGTCAGCTGTCTGGCCCTGGAAGACGTGGCGCCAGCCAAGCAGCAGATCATCGCCTCGCGCTCTTTCAGCGAGAAAGTCACCGACCTGCCCACCCTCGCCGCCTCCGTTGCTCACCATGCCGCCCGCGGCGCCGAGAAGCTGCGCCAGCAGCGCAGCGTGGCCAAGCTGGTGGCGGTGCAGATCATGACCAGCCCGTTTTCAGAGGAGCCGCAATATCGGCCCTATATCGTGGTGCCTCTGGTGCAACCCAGCAACGACACGCTGCTGATCACGCGCGCAGCGCTGGCCGGCTTGCGCCACGTTTACCGGCCCGGCTTCCGCTATCACAAGGCCGGCATCATGCTGCTGGAGATCGGCGATCAAGCCATACAGCAGTCGGACCTGTTCGCCGCGCCGCCGGACCCGCGCCGCGCGCGGCTGATGGAGGCAATGGACAAGATCAACCGGGATTGGGGGCGCGGCACACTGCGCACCGCTGCGGAGCAGCTGACGGCGGACTGGCACATGCGCCAGGATCTACGCTCGCCGTGCTACTCGACTCGGATCGATCAGCTATTGAGCGTTGACTGATTTGACCGGGGCCGGGGCCGCTTGCATCAGCTCGGCCGGAAACGGCGCCAGCATCGCCCGCGCCAGTTCCGACTCTCGGCACGCCAGCCAATCCCCGTACCGCTCGCGCGGCAGGATCACCAGCGAGCGTTTCTCGTCGCCTGGCTTGTGCATACGCCGCATCAGCGGATGCTCGTCAGCGTTGATCGTGATCTGTGTGAATGCATGCGAGATGCCGCCGTCCGGCTCCTCCCACACCCGCCACATCCCCGCCACCACAAACGGCTCGCCGTTGGCCAAGCTGATGCGGGTGCGCACGGCTTTGCCGGTCTCATAGCACGGTTCGAAAAAAGCCTGCATCGGTACGAGGCAAAGCTGGCACCGGCGCCACGCGCCCTTATACGTTGGCTTCTCCCCTACCGTCTCGGCACGGGCGTTCATCGTCGTCAGCCGCACGCCCGGCGGCAGATGGCGCTTAGGCACGAAGCCATAGGATGCCAGCAACAGGCCGCCGGCGGTGATGATGGGCGCCGCATAGTCCTGCCAGGTTTCGGCGCGCCACTCCATACCGGCGGCGTCCAGGCCGAAGCCATCGAGCAACTGGCGGTGAGTGGGTGGGGTGAAATTGACGCACATGATGTCACTATAGCAAGCCATGTCATTGTATTTTTGCAACACATGCCACGAAGCAAGCAGGCTTATTGATTATGGCCTTGCTATCTTGAATTACGTAATACATAATTCAAGTAACAAAACACACGGAGCAGGACATGGAACTGTTTCACACCTCGCCGGAAGCCATCAGCCAGATCAATGCCCACGGTCGCTATGGCTCGTTCCTGTTCTTCTCCAGCCATGTTTATGCAATGACCGCCGGCAGCTTCAAGGCTTACTCCATCGAACTGGACGAATCGGAATGCATCGGCGCCGGCGAACTGTTCTATCACGACGACGCCGCCAAGCTGGAAGACCTGGTAGCAGAGCTGGCCACCCGCTACGGGATTGACGAAGACGCCGCTGAGGCGCTGATCGATGAATCGAAATCCATCTACGACATCGAATCCAACGTAGAACCGGAAAACCTGGGCGACGCCGCTTGGGACATCCAGCACGCCACTGCCCGTGCCGCCGCTCTACTTGGCTTCCGCGCGGTACTTGTGTCCGACGAACAAGGCGCCAGCTATATGGTGGATATGCTGGGCCGTGAGCAAGATTTGAAGGCGATCTAGGCATTCAGTCAAAACGACAGGGGAAGATCATGAACTATCAGAACTTGAAGGAAGCCATCCTGGCCGTGGAGGAAAACAATAAACTGAATGACGCAAAGTGGAGCGACTGGCCCTTTGCGACAGATATCGGCGAAGTGTATGGAATTGAACTGGACAAAGAAGACATAGCGATATTGGAACGTGCGATAGAAAGCGAGGGCGCCAGCATACAAGCCGATATGGAAGCCGCTGAGCGCGAAGCGTACGGGCAGAATTTTGCGCCGGCGTGGTATGCCAAGAATCACGGCGGCGCTCGCCCTGGAGCCGGCCGCAAGTCATCGGATAACCCAGCAAAGTCTGGCAGCATCCGCTTGACTCCGGAGCGCTGGGATAAGCTGCGGGCGCTGGGCATGGAATGGCTCAGCAACCAGATCGACGCGGCCACCTTGCCGGAAAGCGGCCGAAAATGAAAGCCACATGGACGCCGGATGAAATAGCCCTCCTCCGCCAGCACTACCGGAGCATGCCGGCTGAAAAGCTACAAACGCTCTTGCAGCGCTCGGCGCCGGCCATCCGAGCAAAGGCCAATAGCCTGGGCCTCTCAGGGGACAGGCACCGTCCAGTCAGTCAGATCGAGTGGACGGATGATGAGCTTGCCTTGCTGGGGAAGGTGCCCGATGCTGAGCTTGGCAAATTAAAGGGGGTAAGCCTGGACGTGGTGAGGCGAAAGAGACTTCGCCTCAACATCCCGGCAACGGTCCCAGTCGTGTGGTATCAATGGACTGACGAGGAGGTTGCGCAGTTGGGGACCATGCCAGATGCGAGTCTGGGCAAGAAACTAGGCCGATCTTTGGGGGCGGTTAGAGCCCAGCGTCTGCGGCTTGGCATCCCTGCGTTTGCTCCGCATACAAAGTGGACGCCAGAAATGGATGCCTTGCTCGGCAAAAGCAGCGACAAAACCGTGGCGCAGAAGTTGAGTGTGAGTCTTGACCTCGTCAGACAGCGGCGATCCCGTCTCGGGATTCCCGCACACCCCGAATCGCAGACAGCCATCCACTGGCCTGCATCCATTTTGGAGAGGCTCGGGGCTGTCAAAGATAGCGTGCTGGCAAGAGAGGCAGGCATTCCCGCTCGCACCATCACCCGCAAGCGCAAACAGTTGGGCATTCCACGCTACCGCACATCGAAGAAACCGCGGCCGCTCCCGGCAAGTGCCAGACCAGAATGGCGCACCGTCATGGATTTGAGCCAGCCGGAGTTCTACCACGTCATGTCCGATCTCCACCGGTCGATGACCGGCCGGCCGCTGACCCACGCAGTTCTGTCCGAGCTATGCCTGTGGTCCATCAGCCGGCTGCAAAAATGGTTCACCCCCGGCAGCGCCCAGCAGCCGCTGGCACTGCCGGTCAGGCACCACATCTGGCTGGCGGTCTGCCACGGCATTACTGCGTGCGATCCGAGTTGAGGATCACCTGGCAGGCGTTGAGCCGCCCTGCAGCTTTGTCGGAGTCGCTGGCGATTGAGTACTGCTCAACCCCAAATCGCTCAAGAGCTGCTGCAAGTTTTTCTCGCTGCGCTCCAGAAAATTCGGCGCTTGCTTCTCCATCACGGCCGCCGGCGCCGGCGGAAGCTTCGGACAGACTCCCGCCACCGGCGGCAAGCTGGTCGCGCATCCGGAGCTGAGCGCGCAGACGAGAAACAGCCACTTGAAGTTCCACTTTCCCATTTTCCAATCCCTCCTGATATGCTGCGGCGGCTGCCGCATCGCTGACTGCGACTTTGTGTTCGACGGCGCGCGCCCGCTGTACTGCCGCCTCAGCGTTGCGAGCCTGCTCCGCCTGGGCTGCAGCTGCATCCCGCTCAGCGCCAAGGTTTCGAAACTCCCAGCCCAAAAAAGCCAAGGCCGCCAGAGCGGCGGCCAACACAATTTCCTTCCACGGCATAATCATCCCCCTCCTTTGGCCTTGGCTAGGACAGAAACACCCGCCCAAATAGCCGCCAGCAGCCCGACCACAATGCCGCCGGCCAACGACTTCAGGATGGCGTCGCTGATCCCATCCACTCGTTTGGCCAGCCGGACTGCGTCAGCTACGCCTGCCTCGTCCAGCGCCTGGCGCGCGCCCTGCTTTGCCGCTGCCTCCAGCAGCTCTCGAAACTCCTCGCGCGGAAGTACAACTTCATCACCCATTTCATTCTCCAAAATAGGCCCGGTACTTCGGGCGCCGAACGATCATCACGTTGCGAACGTGCGTGTTTGTGATTTCTGCAAATGACTGGCCATAGCCGGCCTGCCGGCGCGTGGACTGCCCACTTGTTCGCTCCAGCCCGCCGAACCAGCGGCCAGGGTCGCAGCCAACAGTGTTGGCGCACAGCCGTCGCCGCTTAAGCACCGAACCAAGTCCGGAATTGTAGGCGGCATCCATCATCGCCAGCCTGCCCTCGCCCTCGGCCCAGCGTATCAGCCGATAGTTATCGCGGTTCTTCAGGACCATTGCCGTCAGCTGATAGCGCGGGTCGAAAGCGTTGCCCCAATTCCAGCCCCGCAGCTGCGGATGGCGTGCAACCATTTCCTTGATCGCGTCGAAACGTACGCTGCCATCAGCCCGATACGCCTTGGTGAACTGGCCGAGCCCGGCGCCGTACTCGCGAGAGGTCTTCAATGTCGCATGCGTCCGCCATCCGCTCTCCTGCTCAACTTGAGCAGCCAGCACCGACTGCGAAGGCATGTCGGGCCAATGCTGAGAAACTGCCGAGCTCAGCAGCGGCAGCAGTGCCAGCGCGCCGACGCTCAGCCCCGCAGCCATAGCACACCGCCGATCACCACCGCGGCCATGAACAGACGGTCTGCCAGCACCACCAGGGCGGCGCCAGTTGGCGCATGCATTGCGATGTCGGCGGCCACCGACACGTCGACATGGAAAAGCGCTTTACGGAGCAGAAGTGCCACGCCCACCAGCACCGGCAGGGCCAGGCCAAGCTGCAGCCAAGTCTGCGCGATGATGGAGTCGATCCAATACAGCGCCAGCATTGCCGGCAGGATGAGGACGTAGATACGGTAGTCGTGCAGTTTTTTCAGCATGATTGCTCCAGAATGAATCAGGGCCGGTTTTGCCGGCCCTGTTGGATTGCTCGAAAGTTGTTGATCAGCACCGCGGCGTATATCGCCGCGAGGGTCGCGTAGGCCGGCCATGGCGGCCGTAGCCACCAGCACGCCGCCAGCAGCGCCAGCTTGGTCAGCAGCAGCGCGGGCAGTACGCCGACGCGGCCCATCGCTCTAGCGAGCCAACTGTTTGCCTCGCGGCCAATGCCGGTGCGCAGGGCATACCATGTGCTAGCTATGTCCAGTAGCTGCTGGATTGCGACCAGTAAGATCAGGTAATCGATCATGAGCCGCCCTCTAGTTCGTTGACGCGATGCGAGAGAAAATCGACCTGCAGGCTCAGTTCACGGATCGCTTCAACAAGCAACGCGGCGACGTTGCCGTATGCGACTGATAGTGTTTTTTCGTCGTCTACTCCCTCAATGACAGCTTCGGGAAGTACGACCCGTACTTCTTGAGCGATCAGCCCCGCTTGGCGTATTTTGTTGTCAAGTCGGTCGTAGGTGTAGCCACCCAACTGCTTGACCTTATCCAGTGCATTCGGAATACGGCGAACATTGGTTTTCAGCCGAATATCAGATAAGCCGGTGACGCTGCCAGCCGCGGTCATGTTTCCATTCCGGACGTCTACATGCCAGCGCCATGGCGCGGCGCTCCAGCCTCCAAGACCGAAAATCCCGTCATGGCGCAAACCAAGCTTAACGCCGTAATAGCCCTGGCAATGAAATGCCATTAATGCCATTCCAGCATCGCCAACACTTCCGGGAATGTTTCGCGTTTCCAAACCAGTTTTATCGCTGTCTTGACTCATAGCCCCGTTGAGCTGGCCAGTTTTTATGAAATCGCCTGCCGTTATGCTTCCATCCGACTTAATCGGCTGAGAAAATGTTTTTTCTCCCGTTATCGTTTGGGCAGTATTTAATGTCACACCATTTGCTACAGACTGCGAGAGCGCGCGCCAACTTGGAACCACTCGTGCACTGCCATCTTCGGAGGTAATTGTGGCCGTATCCGAGTTGGGATCAAACACGCTCCAGTAACTGCGCTGGGTGACATACCAGATCTGCTGCATTTTCCCGAGCTGAGCCGAGAGTCCCGCCCAATCATCCGCCATTCTCTGTGACCTCCAATGAATCAGCCCCGCCGGATGATATCGGGCGGGGCTTCGGGAAATTTATTTTTACGGCCCGGATTTGATCCAGCATTTGCCGCATCTCGTCGTTGAGCAGTTCCGGCGGAAGCGTCGCGACCCAGCGCCACAGCACGTCAAGCTGATCGCCAGCCGGCGGATACTCCTCGGCCCGGACTGGGCGGTGATCGCCGCAGTGATGGATCTGCATCATGTCGCCACCTCGAAAGTCGAAGATTGCATCGGCCAGGCATCAACCTGGACGTGATGCAGCCCGGGCAGCGAAAACGACAGCTCGCATTCTGCTTCGTCGCAGTCGTATGCGGATCCATCCAGCACCAGCACGCACGGCACCGGTAGATCGCGCAGCACCATACCGTCCAGCCGGGCGGGATTCGGTGGCCGCGCATCAATCTCCCCATCGCTGCGGATGTATTGAGTCAGCGGGTCAGCTTCGCCCTGCACGATGCGCTTGCCGAGTGATACTTCAAGCTCAACGTTCTCAAGCGAGGCAAGACCGGTCTGCAAGATGCGGCCGGTCTCGTCGTACTCGATGATGTTGATTTTCTCCACAGTTCCTCCTTATCTATCTCCGAAACAGCACAGCGCCATATCGAATTTGCCCGTATGCACTGTATCCACCGGAGCCGGAGATTGTGATCGTCACGGTTTCACCGGCCGATACGTCAAGAACAAGCACGCCGCTTGCGCTACCAATTGGCGTCGACCGGTTACGCGCCTGCAGGGTGACGTTGGCGAATGGTGAGTCACCAAACACAAGCATCGTGCCGCGATCCGAACAGTAAAACGCAAACGAGTATCCAAACGGCGCAACCCACCCGTTAGCTGTGACTGTGCGCGTATCGTTCTTGCTGACCGCTTCCCCTTTGATCTGCAGCGTGTCGACCATCAGATTACGGATGAAAGTCGCGTCCATCCCATTGGCGTCCACGACAACGACGCCGTCTGGCCGCTTCACCGTCAGGCCACGAGTGTCGATCTGGCCAGCCTGGAGCTGCCCTTTGATGAAGGCGGCGCCCATGCCATCCATATCGGCGACGATATGGCCCTCCAGGTTCCTGATTGTCAGTCCATTCGTATTAATCTGTGCTGCATCGATCGAGCCTTCGGCAATAACTCTCCGGCCGATGATTGAGCCGTCGGCGATCATGTCGCCTGCTATCGCCAGCGCCGGCCGCCCGTTGATGCTGGCGACGATGAACACCTGGCGCGAGCCATTGCCGTCGGGTTGAGACATCACGAACCGGTCACAGAGAAAATCGATTGCGCTGCCATTCGGGTCCGTCCGCAGCCCGATGCCGGCTACTTTCCCCGATGAGTTCAGCTTGATGATTTTTTCGGCCGTAATGCCGTCTACCGTCCGGCTGATTTCCTGCAGGCTGGCGGTATGGCTCCCGACCGTGGTTTGCATCGTCCCGACCCGCTCCGTCAGCGCAGAGTCCGCCGCGGCACGCGCACGAGACTCCTCCGCGATGCCCGCTGCGGCCTCATCCACTCGTGCCGCCAGCAGCAGACGCTCACTCGCCTCTTGCCGCAAGCTGTCGCCCAGCGTGCTGAGCTGCCGTTTCGCAAACGCATAGTGGTTGCCCTGGGTGCTGCGGATCTCGTCCGCAGTCAGCATCTGCTGCATCTGAGCCTGAATCAGCGAGTTAACGCTGCCCTGAACAGCTGAGGCTTGCTCGATTGGCGTGCGCAGCGATTCCTGCAGCTGGGCCGAGGTGATGCTGTCCTTGAGTTGTTCAAGCAGAGCCCCAGGGTCTTTGACTGTTTGCGCCTGAGCCTGAGCAAAGCCGCTGGGATTTCCCCATGTGTCGTACACGCGCAGCCAGAAGTAATATGTCACCCCAAGCTGCGCACCCTGGAACGAAAAAGCCGATGTGGGATAACTCACATCGGCCATTTTGCTCGGGTTCGGGTCGTTTTGTTTTGTGCTGTAGAACAGCTCGGCCCGTTTGATATCGGGGCGGCCTGGCGGATAGATCCAAGCCAGATCGACACGCATCGCCAAGCCCACCGCCATCAACGTCGGCGCCGGCGGCGGCGTCACCTGCCCTTGCGTCTGCTGGTTGCCAGTAACGGGGATGCTGACGACGCCAGTCACCGATACCGTCGATACCCGCACATCGTAACTGCCTGGCACCACGTCCATGATTTCGGCGTGGTTGCTAACCTGATCCGGCAGCACAACCCAGTTCCCGCCGTTCTGTCGATAGGTCACCCGATAACCACGAAGGTACGGATGCACGACAGCGGGCCAGTCCACCAGCAGCTTGACCTTCCGGCCACCATCAGGTGCTAGGTGAGGCTGCTCCTGCATTTGAACCGCCAGGACAGGCGGCATTGCGCCGGGATCGGGCAAATTGCTGTTTGGCGCAGGATCGAAGCGGAGGCCGGTTTCGATGGCCGCCCACTTGTTCGCGTCATACTGCAAGCCCGTTATTTCGAACTCGCCATTGTCAACCGACTTGATGGAAACGCAGGTCCACAAGTCCGGCTGGAGGTTGGTCGCGACCATCACCCAGGTGGCGCCGGCTACCGGCTGAGCCGGATATGGCGAAACGATGTTGAGGCTGTCGCTCGTGCCCGGCGACGCGACAACGCCGCGGCGAACCGGCACGCCGTCAGGCCCTGTAACCTCCAGCGTGTAGCTCACCCCAGACTGCAACGTGACCGGCGCATCCAGCTTGACCGTAGTGCCGGCCACCGACACAACTCGGCCGCCCATCCGCGCGCCGGCCACATGGAAGTCGGACGTCGCGAACAGGTCGCCGGGCTGGAGATCCGCGCCATAGGCGGCAGCCTTGAACACCACCATCTCGGTACTGCGCTGGGCAGTCTCCAAGATGTACCGGCCGCAGCGGCGAGCTTGGCCGCGCGTAACCGCACCCATTGCCACCGCGGAAGTCTGCTGCAACCCATAGGTCAGCAGCCCCTGGCCGTGTTCGGCATACTCCACCGCGCGCCGGTAGCGGTCGCTTGGATCAGTCCAGGCCACGGCCGCCGCAGTGAAGCGCCCATTCTTCGGCGTAGACGAATAGGTGAATTTGCCATCGATGACGTTGGTAGCATTGAAGTGCTTTACCGGCTGCTTGCCGGGCATGTCCGCGACGATCCGAATGCCTCCAGCCGACCAGTATGCCTGGCCGCAGAAGCTGCTCACGATGTCGGACACGACCTTCCAAGCATCCTGCGTGTCCTGCTGGAAATTGTGGAACTGGAACCGCGGCTCGAATCCACCGTACCCGTCCGGGACGGGCTGATCGCACCATTGCGCAATGGCGTACATTCCCCAACGGTCCATGTTGGCCGCGGGTATGTTGATGCCGAATCGGTTGTCCGTGCAGTACGTCCACAGAAACCAGACAGGATTGCTGGTCACCGCCGGCTTGAAGTTCCCATCCCATGGTCCGGTATATGTGCGTGCGACCGGGTCGTAATTACTGGGCACTTGGCATTTCAGCTGCTGCCACAGCACCGACACCGCCGGCATCCGGCTGAACTGGCGTGCGTCAAACTTCAGCGCGAGCACTGACAGGTTCGGATAGCGCAGCTGCGCATCGATGATGCTGGTGAAGGATGTAAAGACGGTTTGATTGGCCAGGTACTGCGAATTGCTGTCGGGCGTGACCCGGCGAACGCGGACCAGCCACGGGCCGGCGCCGGTCAGCGGCAGCCGCGTGCTACGCTGGTAATTCGCAGACACTTTTGCCGAGATTGTGACCTCGGCCGCCTGGGTGAACTTGCCATTTGCCGGAGCCAGATCGATCGCGTACTGCACCGTTGCGCCACCGGTGTCGCCGGTCTTAGGATCGGTGGAGCGCAGGCCGGCGGGCAGCGAAACCGTCACCCGAATGGCGGTGGCGTTCGCATCAGCAACGGTCTGGGTGATAGGGTTCGAGGCTTTCACCTCCAGGCCCACGCCGATCTCCGTCTCAACCGCCGGGAAGCCCTGGATCGCCGTCTGGGTTTGCGTTCCCGTACGGAACGCCACCTGCATGTTCTGGAAATTGAACGAGCCGTCAGGGTTCTGGATCGGCGTATCGTCCAAGTAGATGCTCTTCAGCGGGTTTGCTTGGTCAGCCGGGCCGCCGGTCTCGCCATGGCCCAGCAAGACCATCATCCGGCCATAACTGATCGATTGAGCAGAATCAGGAGACTCAACCGGGGTGCGCTGCTCCCCGCCTCCACCCCCCTTTGCGCCGAAGATGCTTTCTCGTGCGGACATGGAAACTCCAAAACAGAAAGCCCGCTTTCGCGGGCTAGATGAGGATAGGTGGGCTACTTGGCAATGGGCCGGTGCCGATGTCTTCGACGCTGACGCCGGCGGAAATCACTGTGCCGCCAATCAGCACCGTGCCAGTGCCGATTGGAATGGGCAGACCCTGCGCGCTGGTCTGCTGCGCGCCGTTGAACCAGTAGTTCGGCTTGCCGTCCTTGGCCTGCCAGTCGGGCTGCTTGGGGATGGGGGTGAGCATTTCGATGGCACCACCAATCATCAACCCCGCGCCGACATTCATCATCAAGCTGGCGACGCCCTCGCTTAGGAAGGGTGAGGCCCAGGGCATGGATATGGAGCCCACGACAGCAAGGGCCACCAGTGCTGCGCCTGCAAGGATGCGGGCGCCGGCTTTGGCACCCACGATCACCGGCATAATGAGAATGTCACCCTGGCTCACCAGTACAATTTCTTCCTCTGCAACATCCCGGTCAGCCACCATCACCCGATATCCGACTTTCTCCGGATCGCTCTCACGCAAGTACTGTGCAAATCCAGGCCAGTTGGCCTCCAGCATCCTGATGGCCTCCGCTACGCTGTCCACATAGGCAGCGAGCTCCTTCACAAACTTCTCGCCCAGCTCTCCGCCCAGGCGGACGGTACGTTTCTCACTCATGGCGCGGCCTCACAACGGTTACGGTGCAGCGCTGCCACCATCCGCCGTAGATGCTGACTTGGCTGGGCTGGTTGTAGAGCTGATGGAGAATTCGGGAGTCGCCGACATAGACGGCAACGTGGTTGATCACGTCGGCTTCACACATCATGAAGATCAGGTCGCCCCGCTGAATTTCGTCGGTCACAACCTCGACCGGCGAGGACGCCAGCCAAGCCGAAAACGGATTATCGCCGCGGTGCCAGAAGTCCTCTCGGGCCTCTGCGCGCGGCAGCTTGATACCAGTCTCGCGCTGGTGCCAGTCCTGCGCCAGGCTGAAGCAGTCGAACACCCCCCAGCAGAAGGGACGGCCTTCGTAGGGCGCCCGCCAGCCATTGGGCTCGGTCAGCGTGTGCTCACCGTTTGGCCAGCTGACAATGTGCCATGGGACCGCTGTGCGCTCGCACATCAGCCGATCCATCATCGATGGCTCGGCAGTATCGTCGGGATGGCTGTGCCAGATGCCAACGACCCGGCCCAGCCGCTCAGCAGCGGCGTAGTCCACCGGGTCGAGCTCGAACTGGGCATTCGGGTTGCCGGCGATGTTCCGGCACGGGTAGACGCGCCCGGAGTCAAGCAGCACGCCGCAGGCCTCCTGCGGGTGGGCCAGCTCCGCTAGGTGAAGCATTTCGTTGATCATGGTGCAGTCCAGAAATGAGAAAACCCGCCGAAGCGGGTGTAGTGTCAAATAGGTCAATTGCGAGTCGCAAAGTAGTCCATATAGCATTTAAAGCCACAACCAAGCCCAAGAGACCGTTATGACTCCCATTTCCGCAGCAGGTGCGTCTATCGACATTATCGCTGTCGCTCTTCAAGAGCTAGCCACTGATGAACAGCGCAAGTCAATTGCAAATTCTCTACTTAACCTTGCCTCGGAGCGCGCAGAACCTGTAGCCAATCAACTCATTGTAGCTGCAACGCTCATCGATATTGGGAACAAGCCTGCCAACGATGCTTTACGGGAACGCCTTGAAAAGGCAAAAGAACAGCCTCACCCTCTGCCAGCCAATTGAAGCAATAGCGCGTAAGGGTCTTTCATGATCGAGGCGATCCGTAGACTTTCTTCTACCGCCTCCATATCAACCACGAGCCCTATCTCGCCCTCCTCTCCCACAGCCAGACTGAGTGCATTAGGTGGTAAAATGCTCGGCAAAATTGTGCGCATTTTGCTCGGACTAATTTCGTTTCGATATTTCTCGACCATCTCCATCAATCTAATGATCACGCGATCCGAACTGGCCTGGTCCAACTTAATATTGAGTCCCTTAGGATTCATCATTTAGACACTCCTATTGAATATCTCGTCATGGCGGGTCGATTGAAAAGTTTGTCGGCTCAGCCGTAGCGGCGCAGCCCCAGCAGCCCTGGGAAATTGGTCTGATTGCCTCGGCACTGGCAGTCGCTGTAATGCTTGCCGCACCCGTCCTTGTTGGGATCGGTCGTCGGTTTCCCGTCAACGTCGAACATGGCGGCGCCGGCATAGCCACAGGCCGCGCTCCGATATTGTGTCTGGGCCGGGCAGTAGACGCTGGCCATCGTGTTCGGCACGGTCTTCCCTTCCAGATCCAGCGCGCTGACCAGCTCAAACTGCAGAACCGTACCGTCATCCCGGGTGCGCCGGTTCACATACCAGATTTCCTGTTGGTGGAACTCCGGCGAGCCCGCCAGCGCGCCGCCATCCAAGAACTTGGCGTAGGTGACCATGCGCGTCACCTTCCAACCGACCAGTCCTTTGAATTGACGCACCAACTGGGTGAAGATGCCGTAGATTGGGCCATTTGCACCCATCACCGCGTTCGCTATGGTCAGTGTCGGCCGCGGTGCGCTGCCTTGCACAGTCTTCTCAAAACCTTCCGCCTGGATTGCCCAAGGCTGATACTGCTGCCCCATGAAGCTGATCGGATTGGTGTTGGCGTCCGTGCCGGCCGGCGTGAAATACTGCACCGGGTATTGGGTGCCGGGCGGCGGGGCCAATTGAAAAAGCTCCACCCTCGCATCGAGGGTGAAGCCTTGGACGTCTTGCTGAATTTGCATTTCACATCCCAGGATCGAATACCTGCTCAAAGCTGCAAGTGATGGTGTCCGCGCCCTTGTCTTGGTTGATGCGCTGCCATTCATTGCAGATGAACTTAGCTGCTAGCCGGCCTGCATGCGCATACCAGAACCAGCGCACGCCGCCATGTCGGGCCAAAAACGACTCAAGGGCATCCGCAGATGCCCTTGAGAGGTTGTTGAAAGAGAGCGAGAGCCTCACAGGCATAGAGTTGATCCCGCTCGGAACGCGCTGGGCGTAGCCATCGCCGAAGCGCGAAGTCGTCACGGCCGGATGGACGCTCGCGCTTGCGCCAAACGCTGGCCGCCAGGTGAATGTTTCTGTCATTTGATCTCCTACTATCAACCTCGCCCCATCCCTCTATAGATATCTCCCCCGGGGCGCATCTCGGCCTGAATCACCTGCTTCGCAACGGCGCGCATGGGCTGAACCAGGCCGGCCATCATCCTCTCAAACGATGCTGCGCCATTTCCTTGGCTTTCCTGCTTGTCGCCATGGAAGATGTTGGTTTGCTCGATCGACACGCCGCCCTCAGCCGGCCTGCCGCCTCCGCCCGTCGCCGGCATTAGCGGTGTCACATGCCCGCCCTGCCCCGGCATCATCAGGAACTGGCTACCGCCGTACATTAGCAACTCAGGCATGCCGCGTTCGTTCACTGGATGCAGAGTGTTGGGATAAACCGGGCCACCGAATGCGCGACCGGGGCCAAGGCTGCCATTCTCAATAATGGAGCCAGGCTGCGTTGACCCGCCACCAAGCATCCCAGCGGCGAAGTCCATCAAGCCGCCGGCCCCCGAGGAGAGCCAGCCTCCCGCAGAGCTCAACAACCCCGCAGCAGCCTTCGCCGCCATGATCTTGTTAATCTCGCGCAGCACGCTGACCGAGAACTCCTTCCAGCCCAGCTTGCCGGTTTCGAAGAACTGAACCATACCGGCTTCCATGCTCGAGGTCATCGCGTTGAAAACTGCGCCCGCAGCTTTGGCGTTATTGGTCGTTGAGTCAAGATAGTCGGCCATGGCCGAATCCCAGCCGGTCACGAAGTCACGGCTCTTGGCGACGTGCTCGTCGTATAGGGACATCAACTGCTGATATTCTTCAGAGGTTGCCGTGATCTGATTCTCCTCCAGCTGCAAAGAGAACAAGTAACGCTCACGAGCAGTCGTGCCTAGCCCCATCACCGCGATCTGTCGCATTAGTTCGTCGGAGTACTTCCGCACAGCTAGGCCGCGGCGGCCGTCTGCCTCCAGACTGACCAGCTTTTGCTTCTGGTCAATCTGGGCATCCAGCGCCGTAAGCCGTTGCTGCCTCGCCTTCGACTCGTCCTTGTCCGCTGGCATCGGCGCGGCCCGCAGGGTCTCTCGCTCGGCGCGCAGATCCAGCAATTCTTTTTCGGCCTCGGTCAGCCTCTCTACCTTCACGCCGATCTTATCGAGCCGAGAAAGGTAGGCTTCGGCCGCCCGAATCCCAGACTGCGACTTCTCGACATCGGAGTAGTAGTTCTCCAGACCCTTGACCGTCTTCTCCATGCTGACCTTCTTCTGGGACAGCAGGATTTGCTTGTCGAGATCGGCCAACTCCTTGCCACGGTCGGCGAGGCCGCGCTCCGTCAGTCCAGCCCTGGTCTTGGTGGCGAGTTCGTAGCGCTCGGCCTTGAGTTTGTTCAGTTGCTTCTCGCCCTCGGTCAGCTTCTGCGCGGCGCTTCCCAACTGGCTGTACTGGTCGATCATTTGGGTCAGGCTACGGATGTCTGCCTCAAGTCCAGCAATCCCGCTCTCGCCGCGCGACAAGCCGGCCCGAGCCTTCCCGCCGCCCTCACGCTCCTTGAACATCAGTTCGATCTGGGCGATGTTGGCTTGGTACTTGGCTAGAGCCTTTGCCTTGTCCTCATTGGTCTTTGCCTGCGCAAGCGCCCGGTCGTAGGCGTCTTGGTTTTTCTTGAGGGCCGCAGCCTTCTTCTCGGCCTTGGACGCGTAGGTCTCATCGCCGAGGAACTTGGTCAGAGCAGTCTTTCCTCCGACTCCCTTTTGCCATGCAAGGTTTCCATCGCCGTCCTCCGAATACCATGGATCTAGCGCCCCTTTGAGCTGTTGCTTTTTGGCCTCGTCATATGCCTTTACTGCAGCATTCTTCCGAGCCAAAGCAGCCATGTATTCCTTGTTCGCTTTGACGGGGTCGACAGTCACTTCCAAGTCGTCGCCCGCTCCAGCAATCCCCCGTATAGTTTTCTTCCCAGACTTGCGGGCCTGATCCATCTCAACTAGGAATTGCTCTGCCTTCCTAACTTCTTCCCTTAGGGCGTTAGTGTCCCCCTTCCCCTGAGCCTTTGCGATTCGCTGACTGGCAAGCTCGTTTTGCGCCGCCGCGTTGCCAGCTGCAGCGGCCACCTCGTCCCAGTAATAGACAAGCGCCCCGAGAGCAAGAAAAGCCGCACCCCATCCGCCACCAACCAGTGCAATAGCGCCATTAGCAAAATTGGTTGCAGCTCCCAAAGCTCGTGCAGAAATACTGGCTCGGTCTTTGGCAGCGGCCAGCGTATTCGTTGCCACCGTCTCAGCTGCGGCAGCTTCAGCGGCACGGCCGGCGGCGGCAGTCTGGACCGTGGCAGCTTCGGCAGCCGTCAACTCTGCCTTGGCAAGGCGCTCATCGGCCATTGTCAACGCATTTGCCATCGCAATTGCCCGCCCATTGGCTTCTGCAACACGCTGCTGCTCCAGAGCTACCGCCCTGCTGGCTGCCACGACTTCTGCGGATGTAGATGCAACAGCCGCTTCCGCTCTTGCCAGCCGCTCAAACGAAGCCGTTGTCTTGATCAGCTCTCCCTGGCGCGCCGCCTCAGCGGCGGCATGCTCTCTGGTCGCCAAGTTAGCGGCGTCTTCCGCTGCGGCCAGCCTGGCCCTGGCTGATGCCAGCGCGCCAGACTGCTCAACCTGGCGCGCCTCGCCCGCGGCGAGCGATGCCATGAGCGCAACCCGCTCTCGGTCTGCCACCGCCGATGCCATGCTTGATGTTGCTCGCTCCTGCCCGGTTCGTGCAGCGTCCAATTGCATCATTGCAGCTGATTTCTCGGACTGTGCCCTCCTCAGGGCAGCTTGACTGGCCAGTTCATCCCCCTTCGCAACCTGCACGGAAGAAAAATACCGCTCCATGTTGGCCTGAACCGCCGCCGCTGCGCCGGCTGCATATCGTACGCCAACAGCAGCTATCGCCAACTCGCCGGCCGTGGCCACCGAATCAAGGTTATCAGCAAGCAGCTTTGTGGCACTGCCAAGGTTGGCAGACGCACCCGTTGCACGGTTTTGCTCGTCGATGAACTGCCCGAACGAATTGGTCAGGTACTGCATGCCGCGGGATGCGGTTTGCGGGATCTTTTCGGCATCCTTGGCGATCTGGTCAGACGCCTTCAGCAGCGCGCTCGCGATCACCTCCGACGTCAGCTTGCTCTCGCTCGAAAGCTTCTTCAGCTCGCCTTTTGGCACACCAATTGCATCCGCCAGCTTTTGCATCAGATAGGGTGCGTTTTCCATCAGGGAGCGGAACTCATCACCCTGGAGCACGCCAGATCCCAGCGCCTGGGACAGCTGAAGCATCGTAGCCGAGGATTCTTGCGTTCCCGCTCCGCCAATTGCCAACCCTTGCCCAACGGTCTGCGTAAGCTTGACCGTGTCTTTGTAGGTCTTGCCCATATCCGCCATCGCCTGATTGGTCCGGGCGAAAAGCGCAGCATTGGATTGGAAGTCGGTCTGGGTCCGCTGCGACATTTCGTAGAGTTCACGCTGCGCGGCGACAGCGCGATAGGTCGATCCCGTTACCACCTCCATCCTGGCGGCAATCATCGACCAGCTATCTGCAACGCGGATAAGCTCCGTCGCAGTATTGATTCCGGCGTAAGCGGTCACCATCGAAAGCGCAGCAGTCTGTACGCGGGCGAATTGGCGCGTAGCCGAGTCCGCGAAGCCGACAAGAGAACGCTCAGCCTGGGCCCCCTTGTGTTGCAAGCTGTCTAGCGCGCGCTCTCCTTCACGCAATCTGGTTGCGTCTACATGAAGAACGAGGGTTGCTACGTCCATTTTGCAGCTCCAATAAAAAAACCCGCCTAGGGCGGGTGTGTGGCTTCAACATGTATTCAATAGTTTTATTGGCAGTGGTACTTCCACTGCACCTCTATTGCATTACCATTTTTTTCTTCGGTATCTACTGAGCAATTCTCATTTAAGCAGGATGCGATGAACCGCTTCCAGCCTACTTTCCCGCCATACGTATTATTTGCGTTGAACTCACCACAAACTGTGACCGTTGCGACACCATCCTTCTTGAAAATCTTTGCATCTCGGACTTGTACACTATCGCCATCAATGACGATCTTTGAAATTGCTGTTTTCGCATCTGCCACAGGATCGGCGCAAGAGACGAGCAAGGGTATAGATAAAAGTACCACTATTGCACGGAACATAAAACCCCCCATCTTATTGAAGATGGGAGGTTAGCATGGATGGGAGTAAGCCACCATGACATACAACTGAGCACCCTTGCTTGCCACGTCTGGACGTCTGCGCCGAGGTACGCCGGTAGGTTCAGACTCCAAGAAACTACGTATACATGACGCTATGAAATGACAAAGCCCCGCAGTGGCGGGGCTGGAAGACATCAGTCACATTGCAGCGTGAGGCATTTCTACTGCACGGAGAGTGATAGAAACTTTCGTGGTTTAAGGAAGTCAGTCAACGACCTTTGTGTAATCTCATCCATCCGATATCCAACACGGCCTGCGGGATTTATCGTCAGCTTATATTTTTTGCCATTTTTCTCAAAAAGAAACGAATTATCGACGAGCCGTGCATTTTCCATAAAGGAAAACTCTTCATCATCATCGTAGTGGAGGTGCATGCAATCGACCACCTCCTGACTCTTTCCAAGCAAGTAGAATTTATAGCTAACGCCTTCATAGGGAGCATTTTCCAAGACGACAAGGTAAAGGCCGACATCGCTTAGAAAATATTGACATGCTATCTTCTCGTACAAATCCTCTATACCAAGGCTTTTTCTTTGGAAATGCAGTGCGTAGTGTGAGCCGCCGGTTTCAGTCTTTCTATCAACCTCAACCAAGCTAAAATAATCTACTGAATTTTCCACTTCGAAAACTCCTCAAGCTCATCATCAAAGGCATCTGCAACGCTCTCCGCCCCGCGACCGCGGGGCCTTTCATGTCCACCAGATCGCCTCAATGCCGCTTGCGATAGTGGTCGTTCGTCGACTTGTTCTTGTAATGGCCACCCTTGTGCGAGGAGCCTTTGCCGCCAGAGTAGTGCCCGCCGCCATGCTTACCAGCGAAGGAGACAGCGGGAACGGCAAGAGCCATGGCAGCGATCAGCAAGAGAGCTTTTTTCATCTTTGTTGTCCTGTTGGGTCAATGAGCATTAATTATGACATTGACAACAAACTGACTCCAGCATGAAGCTTGGGCATCACGCCCAACAGGACAACAATATGCTTAGGCTAATCGCTCTCGCCCTCTCCACCCTTCTGCTTGCCGCCGGACCCGCCAGCGCCAAACCGGTGTCAGATCAGCAGATCAAGCGCGCCATCATCAAAGAATCCATCGAGTCGTACTACGGAAACTGCCCGTGTCCGTACAACACTGCGCGCAATGGCAGCTCATGCGGGCGTCGCAGTGCGTACAGCCGACCAGGTGGGGAGTCTCCGATCTGTTACGAGAAGGATGTGACGAAGGAGATGGTGAGGGAGTATAGGGAGAGGATTAATAATAAATCGTAAGAATACAACTAATAGCCCCAATATTTAAGGGCTATTATTGACTCTCGAATTATTTTTTTTCTATAAACTTTTTTACCGATTGACACTGAACCATTGCTTCATTCTCGGTGATGGTATCGTTCAATTTATAATCTGCTTTACATCTCAGGCCATGCATGAACCGGAGCATAATTGCTTCAGGCTTAAGCCCGGCTCGCTCGAATCTCAATGACAATTGCTCGTGACTACCAGTCATAACATTGACAACTGGTAACTTCTTATTCTCCGCAAGAAATAAGGCATGATGATACGCGCAATAATAGGCACGACCTACACTATTCCTCAGCTCAGCCTCGACACCAGAACCTTTCATGGAATCCGCCAGCAGAAACAAATCCCGATAGTCAATTGACATTTGCCATTACCGAAATTATAGGAAGATTATGAACCGTCGGGACATCAAGCGCTCCCAAAGCATCAGCGACAATGAAGTTAATGTCTACTAAATTTTCAACATTGGTCGGGACTAAAAACTGCATTACTGGGCCAGCCTCAGGAATCCTCTCAAATTCAATCCTAACCTGCCACGGAGGGATGTTAAGCAATATCAATTGCTCTCTTATAGCCTTCACTGCACAATCAACCCACAATGAAAGCTGTTCTTCAACTAAATTTGCTTTCTTTAAATTTTCAATTACTTCATCTATCCAACCTACTGTCAATCCACCTTTTTCGGAATTTTTAAGCATTTCATCATCATCAGCATTGCATAATAGGTTCCGAGCAGCCTGGACATGGCCACTTAAAGTTAGCTTGTGTGCAAATTCAGTGTCGGAAATTCCTGCGGTGCCTAAAACACGTTCCTTATGCAGTTTCATCATTAGTTCATATGATTTACTAACCAATAACATATTGCAGAATGCCGTATATAAATTCTCTGCAATGACAGAGGAGTTTGGCTTAATTTCCAGAGCTTTTTTGAAATATTCTTCAACCTCATCAGGCACACACTTTACTGTGGCGATCATGCCCAACAGATGATATCCATCTGCGGCTTCATCACGCCCCTTTTTAATAAGCGCGCGAGCATCTCTCTCCCATTTACGAATAGTAAATTCGGATGGAATTTGATAAGAGTGAACAACTACATTGATCTCATCGATCAACGAGTGCGTGATGGGCTGGGGCATTGGCATGCACGCACAATAGCATGCTTTTGCAATATAAATCTAACCAATCTACGCCACTTCACCCGCTAGCGCCCCCCACCAACAACGCCATAATCGCCCGCGACCGCGCCTCATCATCCTGCATCTGCTCAGCCAGCAGGGCGCCATCATCCATGGCCTGGACCTCTAGATAGTCGAGGTCCAGCTGCTTGAGCAGCATCACCTCCCAACCATGAGGCTGGCGCGAGAGAAGCCTCTCCCACGCGGCAATGTCACCATAGCTCAGCGGCTGCGGGCCATACCCGGACGACTGCCGCCCGGCCGACAGCTCGCAGAACCAGCCCCACAGGTAGGACACCTCCGGGGCCAGCTGCAGCGGGTTGCCGTGGCCGCGGCGCCGGAGGCTTTCTCCTTCTTTCAGCCGCTTGTCGAGCCGGAACTCTCGCCCGGCGTAGACTCGGACGGCATCGGCAGCGGCTTGATGAAATTTGTTAGCTCGCCGCTTTCTCGCAGCACGGCGTCACGAATCCAACTGGCCTTCGTAAACAGCGTTCGGGCCTCGGCAGGGCTGAATGGCAGTGCCTCCTTGCCACGGCTCAGCCCCTCCCAACCGGCTACCCGCGCCACGGCCAGGTCCAGCAGCAGCGCCTCGCGCTCGTCGTAAAGCAGCGGTTCCGGTGCTTCCTTGCCTGCTGCCTTGGCCTCGGCGAAGCGCTTCACGTCGTTGTCGTGCATCTTGCGCCGCAGCGCCTTCACGATTTCTGCTTCGTCCGACAAGACGCCCAGCCGCGCACCAGTCGGGACGCCGGTGACGTAGTGCTTCAGATCGAACCAGTGGATCTTGTCGCCGACGACCAGTTCGTCGTCCAGTACATCGAGAGCCATGCTTTCCCCTTATGCCCAGGTCACTGCGCCGGAAATGCTCAACGTGGCCGAGCCCTTCAGAACCGCATCCACACCGCCCTTCAGGTCGAAGGACATGACCAGCGCAGAGAAGGTGGCCGATTTGCCGTTGGGCAGCTCCAGCTTGAAGCGCCGCGGTTGATCTTCGTTCTGGGCCGCGTCGAGCAGCAGTTGGCCCGGGTCATCCAGAACCCGGTTCAGTTCGAACTGGAAGCCGCCATTGTCCTTCAGGCCCTTGCGCTTCTCTTTCGCAGTGGAGTCCAGCGTGGTGACGTCCAATTCAGACGCCTTGCCATCGAAACCGCTGTAGGACTGGATTTCTTTGATCTGGACGAAGCTAGGTTTGTCGCCGGCGCTCTCAATGCTCAGCTTGGAGCCTTGGGCGGAAATTGCATTGGATGGCATGTCGCCTCCTCAAAATGAAGAAGCCCGCTCGAGGCAGGCTAAATGGTGGAATATCGAATGGTGACAGGGACAATGCGGCTCACTCCGTCCGGTATCGGAGGGCCAATGGCTGGCTGACGAACCAAGCGCGCGCCGCCCAGCACATCGCCAGCGGGATATAGCGCCTGCAAGGCCTCGGCCAGCTTCTCAGCTTGCCTCGGTCCCTTCCCCAGCGGCACGCAGACGTTGATCTGGTAGAGCCCGATTTCGCTCACGCCGTACTCCAGGTTCACCGTCTCACCGTCGGCAGGCAGCAAGAAGGCACGCAAATACAGCCCGTCCGGAGGAGGCGAAAACTCGACGTTCTCCCAAGCCACAGGCAGCGCCTGACCTTTCGCCCATTCGGCAAGCCGCTTCTCAAGCGCCGCACGGATCGCGATCAAAGACACAACTACCTCCCATAGTGCGATGAGATTTCAGCCAGCGTCAGACGCACCATGCCGGCCGGCGCCTGCTTGGACCAGCCATACTCTAGCTTGACTCCGTATGGCATCGGGTTTACCAGCCAGGCATTCACGCCAACGATCTCGGTTGTCAGCACCCGCGCTACGTCGGCATGAGCATCTATGCCCGATTGCGTCGGCACACGGGCCATCGCCACCGGAAGTGCGCCGAAGCCAACCGTCCAGCTATTGCGGAATGCGCCGGTATCGACTGGCGATTTCAGCACCACCTTGTTGAAGGCTTCGAAGACGATCTTGCGCGCAACCACGTCCATGTTGCCCTTGGCCTTGGCTACAATACGCGTCAGGTCTACGGAGAACTGCCCCATCAGCGCCTCACTTGCAGGTCGTAGAGGATCGGAACGCCATTAGGGCCGACTTCTTTCACGCCCTCGATGCGGTAGCGCCGCCCGCGCACAAGAGTGACGAACTGCCCAGGTTCAGGCGGAAACCTGGGCACCGCCAACAAAACGCGCTTGTCACCAACCTTCACCAGTCCTGCCGCGAAAAGCTGGCCAGCGGACTGAAGATCAAAGTCCAACTCGATGCCCGGCACGGTATCGGTCTCAACCGTCTCGGTTTCGCCGCCCTGCTCCGGGTCGTAGCCGCCAGCGACGCGGCGTTCGATCTTTACATCTTGACCGTCCTCTCGCAGGTCCGCGGCGATTTCCTCGACTTCAGTCATCACCCCCTCCTCAACCGAACCTGCCCGCCACCAGCCAGCAAGGGGCGAATCAGCGCGTCAACAATCGGGAAACGACCACCCCCGCCCTGGGCGTAGTCTTTTCTGATCGGCCCGATGGTTTTGGAAACCAGCATGCGGCCATCCGAGTCAACAAACAGCTCGCCTTTCAGTGCCCGCAACGCCAGCTCTGCCTGAGCATCCTTGAGCGCCTTCGGCACACCAAGAAGCTGCCGAGGCCATTCCAGCGCCTGAGTGGCAGACACCCGGCTGCCAGAGAACTGGTAACGTCCGCCCAAGTACTGCGCAGCACGTCGAAGCGCTGCTTCCTTAGCTATTTCGTCACCGGACCAGCCCGTATGCCCCATTGCGGCATGGTATTCGTCGGCCTCGGTCACAGAAATATAGCTCTGTGCGTCCGGCAGACCCGCGCCGTTCTCTACGATCAGCGCCATGCCCGTCTCCCGGCTCGGTTACACGGCAACGCCCAAGGCATCAGCGGGCTCAACCGCGGCAACGTCGCCAGCATTTTGATCAGCAACTTCATTCGCGCGACCTTTCTTCTTGGGCTTGGCGGGCTTGGCGTCTACCGCCACATCCAGCACCTCGAAACGCTCAGCGTAAGCCGGCGGAACGTCGCCGGCCACCGCATCGCACAGCTCGATGGCATCGCCCGGCCAGTAGGCCAAGGAGTCGCGGATGATCAGCCGTTCTTTCGCAGCTATCTCGCGCTGTTCCTTCGTCGCCGGACCCGCGATAAACCAGAGGATTTTCTTGCTCATGCAAACTCCATAAGGGGCCGAAGCCCCCACGTTTACTTGGTGGTCAGGATGACGCCAGCGGTGTCTTTGTGACTGGTGGCGGTCTGGTCCCAGTTCGAACCGGTGCCGATGGCGGTATTGGTCGGCGATTTACCACCGTTTGCCATGTCCCAGGTGTAGCCGGCGATACCCAGGTTGTAGGACCACTCGGCCTGATAGGTCGCACCGATGTTTTCCTTGCCAACGTTGGGGATGATGACGCTATTGAAGTCGTCATTGCCGCTGACGACTACACCGTTGCCAACCAGGCCCAACGTACGGAACTTCGGTTCGGCATTGCCGGCGCCCGGCAAGACCAGTGCCTCGGAGTCGGTCACTACGAATAGCCGGCCGAACGGGTCACGCAGAACGTTTACACCGTCGTAGGAGAACAGGCGCTCGGTGTTGGCCAGCGCGTTGTCGTACAACTTGCTCAACGTGGACGAATGCAGCACCCAGGCCAGGATGGCGCTGGAGCGGTCACCGAACTTGAACGACGCCTTGTTGAGCAGACGGAACGAAGGGTCTTCGGTGCCATCGCCGGTCGAGACGGCAGCATTGCCCGACAGTGCCGCCACGGCCCCGCGAATGCCAGTGTCCAGCATGTCGGCCACGCGTGCCTTGGCAAGCTGCTCACCGATCTTCAGCGCTGCCAGCTCGGGGTTTTGCAGCACCCACTGGTATTGTGCCGGCTCGTAGTCGATCGGCGGCGTGCCGGCGGCGACCTTCACAGAGGCGTTCAGCAGCTGTTGCAGTCGCTTGGATTGCACAGCGTCGTTGCTGTACACGTTCCGGCGGCGAACCAAGCCGGAAATCGCCTTGAAGCTGGCGGTGATGTCGAAATCACCGGACGCCGGCGAGTTCTGCAACGCGATAGTGCCCTGGGATGCTTCATTGAACTTGTTGACCTCATTGGCCACCGTTTCGGTGATGGTCAGATAGGTCTGCTTGTTGAAAACCTGCAGGTCAAATGCCATGTTGGTTCCTTATTTTGCGTTTGCTTGGAGATACGCGACGCGTTCAACATCGGTCTTGCAGTCGGCAAGGCTCTTGGCACTGCTGTGGCTGCCGCCACCGGCGCCGCCACCTGAACCGCTACCGGATGAGCCTGAGCTTTTCAGGATGCTGTCCTTGTGAGGGTAGCTGTCGATCAGCGTTTCCAGCGCCTCGTCGAAACCAGCCAACTCGCCCGGCTTAACTCGGCTGTAAAGCTTGCTTCCATTCGAGTCGTAAGCGACGACCTTGCCGTCCTCGACCTTGAAGCGCTGCCCGAAGAACGACTGGGCGATGTCGGCCGGTATGGCCAACTTTTCGGCGATGGTTTTGGAGCGGGAGAAAGAGCCACCGATCAGCTCTGTGTGAAGCTGGCCTTGCAGCTTGGTCAGCTCCTCTTCCTTGCCCTTCAGACGCCCTTCATAGGCCGCGGCCAGCTCAGCTTTGACCTTCTCCGCCTCGCCGGCATCGATCAGCTTCTTGTCGTCCAGGTTCTTCAGGGTCTGGAGCGCCTTCAGTGCTACCGCCGGGTCTTCGATTCCCTCGAACTTCTTGGCCAGAGCCTCGGCAGCCTCGCGGGCCTCGCGGTGCGATTTAGCCTCGCCGTTCAGCTGGGCGATCTTTTGCATCGCGGCGCCCGCATCGAACGGGATTTCCTTCCCGTCGTCGTGGATGTAGACCGGTTTGCCATCGGCCAGCACAACGTTGCCGTTCTCGTCGAGTTTCAGTTTCATACGTGGATTTCCATCCTATGAGTTGCGGCTTTCCAGCCAAGAGCACCGCATCACATCCGTTCCGCGGCAGAAATGAAAAAGCCCCAGCGATTGCCGGGGCCAGAAAGCAAAAACCCGCTCAGGAGCGGGATATCGTGGTGATTCGTTGTTTGTCAGAAGGTGGTCATCTTGCCATTGGCCAAGCAGGCAACGCAGACTTTCACCCGCGACGTGCCTTTGACGCCTCGGCTGGCCGGCCCTTGCTGGGCATAGAACCACGTCGAGCCTGAGCACGTCGGGCAATAGTCGGCACAGAGCGGCCGGCGGCACGGGTCGGTTGGCGAATTCTCTGGGATTTGACGCGCGGCATCAGCCTCGAAAAGCGCTTCGGGCATTTCCGGGGGCTGAGGCGGGCCGGGCGGGATGCCCAGCTGTTTGAGGAGCTCGTTCACCCCACGATTATACCAGTCCAGCCACCTCAAATGCCGCCTTGTTGCGCTCTCTGAGCTCGTCAATTGTGTACTCGTGGCCACTGGCGTCAGTGAATCGATCCAGGCTCAGGCCTCCATCACGGTATAGCTGCCCCTTGGCCTTCCCCAGCACTTCGTCTTGCGTCGCTGCTGGCTGCTGCCGAAGCCAATCGCTGTAAGTCAGCCCTTCCGGCACTTGCCCGTTTAGGCTGGCCCGCGTGGACTCCGGCAACTCGCCCATGTCGACACCCAGCTCACGCCACGACTTCAGCACAAACACGACCGCAGACCGGCAGTTGATGTGCGCCGGCGGGCGCGGGCCCGAGTTGACCGGGTAGACCTTGCCATCTCGACTGCGGCAGATGCTCGACGTTCGCATGTCCAGCGTCGCCACCCACTTCACCCCGGCGATCAAGTCGGCGTTGGCATTGGCCACGCTTTGCCGGCTGAAGTTGGCGTAATGGTTGACCGCAGTCCGTGCTATGGCCTCCGCCGCGCGTCGGTCGGTCTCGATAAGTCCATCCGCGTAGCCCAAGGCTCGGGTGCCACGGATGCGCTGGATGATTTTGGCGACCGGCTCGCCCTCCAGGAAGCCCATCCGCAGCGCGTCGCGCAGCCTGCCCGCTTTGCCCTCTTCTAGTCCGTCGAACCACTCGCGCAGCAGCCTGCCCTGCATCGGCCTCGCCATCGCTGCAGCGTAGGCAGCCTCCGGCGTTACGCTGGCGACGCTGATTTGCACCGGTAGTAGGCCGCGGAACAGGTCGTATTGCCACTCCACCTCGGACGCCACCAGGCCGGACAGCTCGCCCTCCAGCGTGATCCGCGCTTGATCGTACGCGGCGCGATTGAGCTGGCGGACGGATCGCAGAATCGCGTCCAGCCGCTGCACCGTGAACGTGTCCGCATCCAGATCGACCAACGCCAGTTGCAGCCGGGCGAACAAATCGGCGTCCGCTCGGTTGAGCAGCGCCATGATCTTGCGGACGACGTGCGAGCTGTATCGGCTCAGGTCGATCTGGTGAGCGATCAGCTGCAACAGCTGCAGCTCGTTGGCCGTGGCCATTACATCGCCCCCAACGGCGGAGCACTGGCCCGGCGCTCTTGCTCATCCGCCCAGGTCAGCGACTCGGAGATCAGCCCGCGGCGCTTGGCCTCGGCGAACATCGTTTCCGGTGACAGGCCCATCTTGACCAGCACGTCCATGGACGCGGATGGGTCAAAATCAGCGTCGATGTTGCCACTGATCTCCACCTCTCCGCCGTTGTCACCCAGGCCCATCCACATGGCCGTATAGTCGAGCGCCTTGGCGATCGAGTCTTCCAGCGCGTTGGCCATAGCTCGTAGCTGGCTGATCTCCTTCAGCGACTCGCCACGCGCCTGGCTGTCGGTCATCGCCAGCACCGAGCGGGTGAGCAGCTTCGCGCCGGCCACCTTCATCTGCTCTTCCAGATCAGCTAGAGACTCTTTGCCAGCAGAGATGGCCGCGCCCGTATGTTCGACATACTTCATGTCGCCGTTCAGCGGTAGATCAATCAGGCTCTTTCCGATTTGCATGTCGCTGCGCGGGCGGCCTTCCTGATCGAACTGAGGCTCGTGGCCAATTCGCGCCAGAAGCGGCACCCGCGCGGTATGCAAGATCGTGTCCTGATCGCTTTGGCTCTGCCAGTGCTTGACGTTCAGGTGCGCCAGCTCCAGTAGCGGCGGCTTGCCAGTTAGGAAGCCAGTGCGCTTGGTGTACAACGGGATCAGCGGAATTTCCTTGAGCGGCCCGCTGCCGGCGGTCATCTCGAACTCGTCGTGTTGCGTCCACCCAGCATCCGTTTCTCGATACAGCCGGCAACGGCCCGGTTCCAGAACCACGATCTGCTTGATCGACTTTACCCCGAATTCTCCTTCCGCCTCCTCGATCTGCTCGATGTAGCGGAACTGGACAAGGCGTTCGCTGCCACCGCTTTTGTCGGTTTTCCAGCCCAGGACAGATTTGGGCGAAATGTGACACCAGTACGGGCGCGCGCCGGCAGCCTTCTCGTCCGCCATGGTGCGGGCGCCCTCGACGCGCGGGTAGTTGACCAGCAAGTACGAGACGCCGCGCTGCAGCGCCTCGCCGAACCACGTTGCCGCGAAAACATCCAGGCTACGGCCCTCGCGATCCACGTTCAGCAGCACCTCCTTCTCAATCCTCGGCGGGACGTCCTTGCGGCTGATCTGGTCGCCGAAAACGCGGCCTATCATCTGCTCCACCGTCTCCGAAAGCGCCGGGTAGAGCGTGGCGGTTTTCAGGCGCGCGTCGTACTCCTGCCGATCCTCCAGCGGCCAGCGCGGCATGAACTTTTCCCCAGCAGCGCGCATGGCTTTCGTGCCGCCCATCAGCGCGTCGATGATCGGCCAGTCCTCGGCCATTGCCTTGATGGCTGCCGATTGGGTGCTGACGTCGGACATGCTACCTCCTGCGGGTAGTAAAAAGCCCGCTCGAAGCGGGCTACATGTTGAGTTTGGATTGGGTGGAAGTGCGCTTTGCAATCGGCCACAGCCTGACGATGGGGTATGTCCCGGCGTCATTCACGTGGTCGACACCGCTCTTCTTGTCCGGCTCGCCGTTGGCGTCATACGCCTGCTGCTCCAGCCCCTCTGTGAATTTGGGGCAGCGCCGCGTGTTGACCTTCAGGCGCCGCTCGCCGTTCGCATTCAGCAGCATGGCGTTGGTCGACAGCACGCGGTCCTTTACGGCCGGGTTGGCCGAGCCGACGCTGATCGTAAAGCCGGCCTGGCGCAGAATGGTCAGGTCGGACTGACTGGCGCTCTTGCTGCTTGTGTTCTGGCCGCTCGCGTCCGGGTAGACCGTGATCGCATGGTTTTTCGACTTCCAGCGCTCAACGATCATTCGCGCCATCTCCGGCGTGTCACGCACATCCACCAGCTCATCGACGGCAATCGGGTTTCCGTCGCGGATCACATAGACCACCGCGGCCATCTTCAGCACGTTGAAGTCCATGCCGACATGCAGCGGCTCATAAGGCTGCATCTCGGCGTCGGAATGGTTCAGCTTGCGGTCGAAGCACGGGTAGACGCTGCCGCTGGCCAAGTTGCAGAACTGCCCTTTCAGGTAGGCGTCAATCAGCTGCGGCGGGTATGTCAGGAACAGCGAGTCGATGTAGTCGTCCGGAAGATTCGCCTCGTTGTCGTAGGTCGATGCCTGGATCAAGCCATACAGCGCGGACAACTCCGGCTTGGCGGCGACCTGCTTCACGAACTGCTCGTAGACGAACTTGAAGCCCTCAGGCGTCGTGGTGACGTCTACGCCGTTCTTGAGGTTGTCCACCTTGTAGCGCATCCGGGCGATGATCTTCCGCCAGGCCGCGCGCGCCTTCTCCGCCTTCATGACATCCAGCTCGTCGCAGAGCGCTTTGCCGATCTTGAAGCCGACGATAGTCTCGGGCTTCTCCATCGACCTGCAGATAGTCGTGCCGCGGTACTTGCGACCCTCGTAGACGTGCACTTCCTTGTTCGACTCGTTGATTTTGACCTTCAAACCCCAATCAAACGCCACCTCCTCCACGGTCGGGTAGAAGATGTCGCGGATCTGGGCGTAGGTCGGGGCGAAGTACCCTGCGTTGATCAGCGGGTACTGCCAGAAGTGCTGCATCAGGCCGCCGCAGCCTACCCAGGTCTTGCCGGAGCCAAAGCCGGCGACGTAGGCGCGGAACTTGTGGTCCATCGCCAGGAAGCGCGACTGCGGGACATTAAGGCTTGGCATCATCGCCCCGCTTTCTGGCGTCCTTCACCTCGACCACGATCTGGACCGGTGCCGGCTTATCGTCGTCGCCTTCGTCAAGATCGCGGCGAATCTTGTCGGTCGCGGCCTGCTTGGCTGCCAACTCAGCTCGGTGCATCTCCTCGGCCCGACGCATCGCTGCGGAATCACGGAAAAGGCCAATGTGCTCAGCCACCTTGTTCAGCGCCGCGAGCTGGTCATGCATCTTCAGCTCCAGGCCTTCCTTGCCCTGCTTCACGCCAGCATAGAGCAGCCTGGCGGCGCCCTTCACGCGGCGAGTGTCGCTGACGAATATCTTGCCACGTCCTTCGCCGGAGCATTCGGGGCATTCCGGATTTGGTTCTCGCGTGGAGATGAAGCCGAAGCCGCCATCAGCAGCGGGCGGGTCATTGCCCTTCTCTTCGGCCTCTCGCTGGGCTCGCTCGAACTCGGCTTCGGTCCATTGGTACTGGTGGCCGGCGCCCCAGCAGTGCCGGCAGTTGTCGCGACGGTACTGCACCAGGTCGTTCGGGTCAGCGGTGGCGATCTGCCACAACCGATCAAGCACTTTGTCGGCGGTGATCTCGGTGCGCTTGGTGCGGGCTTGCTGCGCCTCTTGGACGGCTGCCTTGACGTCAACATTTGACAACAGCCGGTCGCCTATCTGGCGAGCCGTCTTCTGGCTATACCCAGATCGAATAGCCGCTTGCGTGGCGTTTAGGTCTATCAGATACTCGACCACGAAGCGGCGCTGTCTGTCTGTCAGTGCCATATCGTGGCTGCCTTATGCTGGCGCTGGCTGTGCGGCCAGCTGATTGAGTACTAGGAGACGGAGTGGACGACAATCTGGAGAAATTCAACTACTGCGCTGGCGTTGTTCTAGCCAAGCTTTTCGAGTCGTTCCCGATACGGCTTACCTTGCGCGATTACCAACTTTGTGGACTTGTAGAACATGAACCGCATCGCGAGTCGGGCCGGTTCAATGGTTCCTATGTGGCGCCAGATGGCTCTCTATCCACCCCAGATCAGTCCGAGATGAAGCTTTATCAGGATACGATTAAGTGGCTTGCCGAATTCGGGTTCATCACGGGCAATGTTCAGCCCTGGGGTATTGAACGTGCGACGCTTACTCCCCAGGGGTTGCACATGCTTACAACAGAGCATAAAGATGGCAATGTGGGTGACAAGCCAGAGAACTATGGGCGGTCCTTCCTCCGCGCCTTTTTGAGCGAAACCAAAACTCAGCTTGCCGATTTTGCCGGCCAGGCCTTGGCCTCATATACGAAAGAAATGATTAGGCAGTAGCGGAGAGGGAGCCATCCACTAGCCTTTCCTTAAGCGCATAGCCCAGTAGCGGCCACACCTTGCTGACCGCATTCTGGCGGGCGATCTTGCGGCCCAGCTCGGCGTCGAAGTTCTCCGGGCTGGCGCAAGCGCTTTCACCAGTGACGGTGAAGCCGTTGCGCAGGACTAGAACGCAGAACGTTAGAAGCGGGAGCGCCCCACACGGGTTCGCAACGAATCCCTCCTCGCGCCTCACATGCATCACGCCATCAGCTGCCGTGAAGTAATGCTCGCCTCTTATCGCCGCCTCTACATCCGCCGGCGTCACGCGCGGCGCGGTCAAGCCTTTGGCCTGGATCTCGTATTCAATAGCCGAATCAGTCATTGAGCTTCTTCCTTTTGCGTGTCCGTTAATACCACTTGGCCGTTTTGATGCGTTTTTGCCGGGGAAATACCCTGCCCTGTTAATACCAGTTGCGATTTCAGCCCTCGCATGGGGTTAAATCCACATCGCGGCGATGGCGCCCTGCTACAATCCACCCAATTGACATGAATGGAGGCAGACATGCCACTCCGTATGATTTACATCGTTGCTCTACTGGTGGGGTTGCCGATTGTGGCCGGCATACTGTTGACCAATGCTGTGGCAGACGTTTCCAGCTGGAAATGCGCTGAGCAGGGCTACCAGATGCAGGATGGGAAGTGCCCCTCACCTGAAGCACGCGGCAGGTAGCCGGTCATGCCGATCATCCAGATTGATTTCCTGACGCCGATCAAGCACGCACTTGCTCCGCTGTATGGACTTATTGCAGTACTCATACTTGCCTGCGGCGTAACGGTGCTGGCCGCTGTTGCCACCAATATCTATCTGACGTTCTACACCGATATGCCCCAACGCAAGCGCAAGCAGTATTGTCGAATGACCGGGCAGATCGCAGGGACTCTTGCCATCCTGTTCGGAGCACTAACCCTAATGCTCTGACGTCGACTCAGGAATGCTTGTAGCTCAGAGCTGATCCATTGCGTGTTTTGACTCCGCGTTGGGGCATGCTTTCTGTTCATCTAGCCGTAGTCAGGCAACTAGCTACTGACCAAGCTGCGGCACAATCCCTTCGTCAATTAACTAATACGAACATATGCCACTTCTCTACCACTACACAAGCATTGACTCGGTAATACCTATTTTGCAAAGCCGGTCCATCTTTGCAACAGATATACATTTTTTGAATGACAAAAAAGAACTCCAAGCAGGCCTACACTCTATTTTTGAGTACGTGAACAACGTGGAAATGCCTAAAAAATTCACGCAAGAAGTATGTGAAGCAATAAGGGGCCAACTACGCACTATTGCCGAAACCATTAAGAAAAATCTTGAACTCCGTGACTTGTTCATTACTTCATTCACAGACAAGTCTGATAGCTTAAGGCAATGGATGTCATACACAAAACCAAACTGCGGCTATGCCATTGGCTTTGATGGTGCGGCTTTAATAGATATGAAAGCCTCTGGATTAAATTTAAAAGAACATTATGTTTCGCGGCTTGAAGAAGTTGCTTACACCGCTACCCACACAGACATACTCCATCATCTTAACCCGGAAAAAGTAAGAAGCATCGCGCTTCTTTCAGAAAGCGATAGAAATGTCAAAGCTCTTGAGCTTATCAGTGACTTGATGTTCGCTGCTTGCTCTACAAAACCTCCGGAGTTCTCCGACGAAAGTGAAACCCGCTTAATACTCCAGCTTGGTAAACATAGTTGCCACTCCAATGATACCGAGTTCCGTAATTGGGGTGGCGTCGCCGCCCCCTATATTAAATATTGCTTCCCCAAAGAGGCAATCAAGTCAATAACCATTGGCCCAACCTCCAACATGGATCTTGCCAAAATTGGACTTCGGCGCCTTCTAGATAGGCACGAAATGAGAGACTGCGAAATCGTAGAGTCCGCCTGCTCTCTTAGGCTGTTGTAGCCACCTGGACATCCATACACTCCACAGCAATGGTCGTCGCCCTCCCTAGAAGCGCGGCCATGTCTTCCTCGCTGACCGGCTGCGGGTACTCTTCGACCAGGGCGTTGATCCGCGCCTCAGCGGTCGCGCTGTCGAACTGAACGCGGGCGGTGATGGCGCCGGCGTGGATGGGCTCGAAGCTGGGCGACTCGAATACCACATTGCCATCTTCGTCGCTGATGGTGAGTGTCTTGGCTTGCATCCTTATCTCCGTACCAGTTTGATGAGTGCGCGGCGGGTGAACGTGGCGTGCTGCCGGTTGCGGTGGAACCGTACCGTGATTTCGTCAGCGTCTCGGTAGATGACTCGGCAGCGCGTGCCGGTGATCAGCTCCAGCTCGGCGCCGCGGCCCCAGGGCGCAGACTCGTAAACGATAGTTGTGTGGTGTAGCCGCATGCGGGCCTCGGAAATGAAAAAGCCCCGCATGGCGCGGGGCGTGGTTGATTGTGCCGGTTTTGCGGGTAACTCACGGCGGGAGGGCCGGCGTCCGAGTTGCCAGGTTTAGCCGCTACTGGGGGTTAAGGTGTCGGCGGCGATGGCCTGGCATGTCCATGCCAGAAGGATGCATTGGCATTGTGATAAAATACTTAAGTAAAGCGCATTAGTGCGCCAGCGTTAGGTTGGTAACTCAGATAAAATATGAAGAAACTAATCGTAGCAGGCCTTTTATCATTATCACCATGCTGTGCTACCGCAGCTTTGCTGGAGCAAGCCGACATTCTGGCGACGCCAATTCTGTACACAGACAATGGCACCCCAACTGGCTGCGGGGTCAGTTTCATAGCCCTACAGAAAGCCCAGGGCCGGAAGGATCTGGTTGGCCTATCCCTTAGTTGGTATGGCGGACCGTCCGTATCGGGCAAGTTTATCTACTCGGAGTCACTCCCCTCGACACCAAAAGTAAATTTTCTTCCGCTAAGATCAGCATGGTTTCGTGTCACAGGAAGTAGCACTCCCACCCAGTTGGCAAAGCTGGCCCAAGACGACGGATCGTTACTCGTTGGGTACGACTTTGCTCACGCATCGCGCATCACTCTTGAAGCCGTCCAGGGCGCCACGATTCAAATCGGCTATACACTGCTGGGCGATGAAACCGAAAAAATCATGTACGGGAAAGCCACAATGCAAGCTAGCGACTTCGTGCAATACACAGAGTGTATGAATGAATTCATTGCCAAAACCCGCAACCGCCTTCCTCATTCCAAAAAATAAAGACCGGCGGCGAAACGTGGGGCCTTATCAGCTGTCAGAATCTCCTTGCACATTTCTTAAGACGCAAAAAGGCCGCCTTTCGGCAGCCTTTTACTCGCCCTTGGGCGGTGACAATTTGTACTCTAAGTATACTGTATAACTTTGCGGCGTTCAAGCGTTTTTTTGCTGCCTCATGCGGTTCCAAATCATCTGAACCAGTTTTGCTACACGATTCTCGTATTCAGCCACTTGAATCCCCATCTGCCGACACAGCACTTTCGGGTTGCTGGGCTGCCACTCGCCGGCGCGATTACGGAAACCGCGGAAGTGAGCAAGCAGGATGGTCACGTCTCGCTCGGGCATGCCAGCCTCTACGCGCCTCCCGACTACGCGGCCATGCGTAATGGCCCTCTCCACTCGCAGCGCCAGCTGTATGTCGGTCTGCAGTCCAGGGCCCTTCAGGTATTTGCACACATCGCACGGGTTGGGCAGTTCGAAGCAATGCTCACAGCGGTTCGAGCGGTAGTTCTTGCCCTCGATGCCGGAGCGCCGATTCGCCTGGCTGTCGCTGCGTTGCCAGCGTCCCCAGTTTTCCATAGCCTCATGCGCCTCCAGTGGCAAGTCCAGCATGCGCATTGCGCGGATAAGACCGATATCGACTACTGAGCTCATTCCATACCCTTTCACATTCCAAACCGACCGATCAACGCGGCCTCGGCGCGGCCGTCGTCTTTCACCCTGGCGAACAGGCTGGCCTGTGTCGGGAACAGCTCCGCGGCGCGCGCCCGGCTGCCGTCCTTGCCATCCTTGCGCCCTGCCCGCTTCTGCCATTGCTGCGGCGTGACAAACGACACCGGCAGGCCCAGGCCCGCGCAGACGCCCTCCACTATGCCGGCGCTCTTGCCGAAGTTGAACATGCTGGACACGCCCTGGCCGGGCATGGCGCCGACTTTCTCGATCACCACATGCGCGCCGGGGTGTTGCCGTAACAGGCTAGCCAGCAGTGCCGGCGACACGCTTCGCTTTGTGGCCTTGCCACTCTTCAGCTCAACGACAGGCATGTCGTAGACGGTCAGCAGTTGCTCGCCATCAAGCACAGCGATGGCGCCGTTGATTCCGGGATCTATTCCTAGCCTCACGCTGCCGCCCTCCACTTTCCGTTTACGATGTGGACTAGCGACCGCTTGCCGCTCGCGTACTGGACGCAATGCGTGTGGCGCCAGCCGGACAGGCCGGTGTTGTAGCCCATGGCCATCTGCGAGGATGTGCCGACCTGGTAGACGCCGTCCGCGATCCCTGGGGTGTGGCTGTGGCCAATCACCAACTTCGCGCCCGCCTTGGTCATCCCGTGCAGGCTGCCGCGCGCGCCGTTGATGCCCTTGTCACCGTGCTGGCCGTACTCCACGCCGTCAACGATGAACGACTCGTCGCGACGCAGGAACCGGATGTTGCTCGCGCCCGGCAGCAATTTGCGCACCCAATACTCCAGCGGGTCCAGCTCGCTGCCGGCGGCCAGCGCGCGGAGCATTTCGAGCTTGGTCTCGTGGTAGACGATGGCGTTCTGCACGTCCTGGCCGTTCTTGTGATCCTCTATCCAGCGGTAGATGTGTTCGTTGTGATTACTGCCGGCCAGCACCACCTCGGCACCGGTGGCTGCGATGCGGCCCAGCAGGTCGGCCGTGGCGCACAGCTCTCCGTAGACGTCATCGTTGCCGGCCCGGCGCAGCTTGAACCGCTCGAAATAGTCGTTGTGGTGGCTGGCACTCTGGAAATCCAGCACGTCATGCAGCACGATGGTTTCCGGCTGCAGGGTGTTGACCATGCTGTCGGCGGCGAACACGGTAGCCTCCAGCACCTCCGGATCGTGGCGGACGCCGTGCAGGTCGCCCAGGGCCAACACGCGGGCGCGGTGGCTGGCCCGCTTGGCATTGCTGGCGCTGTATTTCTTGTCGATGTCGCAGAAAGAGCCGTCCTTGCCGGCGTTCAGGTGGCGGAAATGGGTGGACTGGCCGTCCCACTCCACCACAACAGCGCCCTGAACCTGGTGGAACTCGCCTTTCTTGCCCGCCTTGCTCTTGCTGTAGACCGGCTCAGTGACAGCACCCGTGGTCATCACCAGCTTGGCGGCGCGGCCTATGGCGACAGGCACGCTCTCCAGCGCGATCTTGGGATGCGCGAAAATGCCATGGCTGTCGCCGCTCATTGTGTGCAGGCCGGACAGCGGGCGCACCGCGGTCGGCTGGGTTGGCACGTCGGCCAGCAGCAGGACGCCCGGGCACAACTCCAGTCGGTCGGCGCTCATGTACCGCGCCAGCTCCGGCGCGAACCACTCATGCGGCTTTTCGAGGTTACTGGTCGGGTTGCGGTACGCCACCGGCACGACGATCAGGCGCGCGCCGTTCTCACGGCAGTATTGCTGCAGGCTCTTGAGGAAAGCGGCATGAACTGGCGAGCCCGACACGGCGCATGTGACGACGAACTTGTTGCCGTCGGCCGGCTTAGCCACGGTTGCCGCCTGGGCGGCGCGGGCGCGGAACGTCCGACCGCAGGCCTTGCACATGTAGCGCTGCGCCGCGGCGGAGTGGACGCCGTGCGGGCCGGCGTCGTTGCAATTTGGGCAATTAAGCTGCATTCAGTTCCCTTTCGTTCATCAGCCTTGCTGCTTCTGCTTTCGCCTCGTCTGAGGTCTTGAATTGGCCCAGGTACTGCGGCCAGTACCAAAGCTCGTAGCGCGGAGGAGTGGCTAGTGCGTAGCGGAAAATCCGCCAGTCTCCGTATGCCAGGCATTCACCCTGCTGGGCCCATTTCATCGTGCGTTTTTGCCCGATAATTTGCGGAGAAGGTGGCGCTCAAATGGCGTGACCCTGAGCATGGGCTCCCCATTTAGCGCCCGGTCGTGCATCACGATTTGTCTGCACGCGTTAAAGATCTCTCCGCGCGAACGCCTCACAAAGAAAAAAGCCCTTTGGGCGAACGCCACCAACTTCAGAATATTTTTCATGCAGCGCCCTTTATCGTGATCAGCCCCTTGGCCAGCAGCCGGCGCCAAGTGCGCACCATCCCGCGGCGCATGTAGAAGTCCTTCTCGCCCGGCTGCCAGTTGTGCGGTGCTCGGCCGTCGATGGCGTCATGGCAAGAGCTGCAACCGTATGCGGCGCTCAGGTCATCAGCCTTGCGCGCCATGCCGTGGCTTTCGTCCGGCAAGTGGCACAGGACCGTGGTGTCGGTGCGTCCATTGCAGACTCCGGCTATCTGCAGGGCGCACTCCTCTCCTGAGGCGCTATTGCGTATGGCTTGGCTGGCGATGCGCCCGGCCTCGCGACGGCCAGCACCGGGCGTGGAGCCTGGCCGCGGAACGATCTTGCTGAGCGCCCTCATGCCGCCTTCCTCCCATGCGATGCGCCCAAGCCAAACCTGACGCCCTTCTCAGCACCAAACGCATGGATCAGCTCAAGCAACTCACCCATCTCCCGGATGCTCATGTCGCTGGTTCGCTGCCCCAGGATCACGAAGCCCGTGCCGTCCAAATTCGGCACCACCTTCGTCTTGCGCAGGCCGGCGGAGAACACGTCTTTCCACTCATCAGGTGAAAGTTTGATGCCATGCCAATCTTCCTGCTCGCTGATGTCAGTCAGCGCAGCCCACATCGCTGCGTTTTGGTTCAGGTTGCGCAGGCTGGCGGTCTGGATCGTCACTTTCAGGCCTTTGCCGTCGGCAGCCTCTTCGAACATCCGGCAAGCCAGTTCCCAGGCGCGCGCCATCTTGGGCCGCAGGTCTGTGCCGGCGACGATGGTCAGGGTCTCGCGGCTCATGCGGCGTCCTTCAGCATTTCGCATGCGTCGTTGGCAGACTCGAAACCGGCCGGCAGGAACTCCGCAATATTCGTCGGAACCGGGCGCCCCACATTCCGAAACGCCTCCGCAGCGATGCGCTTCGCGGCGAAAGACATAGTCTTGTGATGCTCAGAGATGTACTCGGCCCAATCCATGCGCAACTGGTTGCCTCGCGGGATGGCCTTGACCTTGCCGCCCATCGCGCTGAGTCTGGCAGCAGCGTCCTCTTTTGACATCCGCGGCGCCGGGAGCGCGGCAGCCGGCTCAATATCGGGGATCGGATCGTGCTTATTTGCGTAGCTGTCCAGCATCGCCTTCCAGCGGCCAGCTTGATAGCGGTACTCGGTTGTCAGCAGGTCATTTCCCATGGCTGCAGCAGCCCAAAACAAAGGCGCACTTGGCCAGTTGCACGACTGATGGCTGCGGCGCTTGGTCATCTCAGTCACGGCGCGGTAAAACAGCACCTCAGCCTCCACGCCGATATCCGGCCGGCACAGCGACAGAAATTGCGGCAGCGACGGTGGGCGCTCGAACTTGCGCACACACGCCTTGATGGCTGCTTGCAGGTCAGCCGGCTTGATGCCCTCCTCCTCGAATGCTTCTGCCCAGGCCTCTTTCCAGTTGGCGATGCTGTCCGGGTTCTTGAAGTTGGCACGCCAGATGTTCGGATATGCGCCATCCATGCGGTTAAACAGATGGTCCATCAAGCCAATACCCAGCTTCGGATGGGGGGAAAACCAGGGGTTTCCGGGCAAAGCGGGGGCGGTCATGGGTTCACCTCAATTTCGTTCGGCTGGTAGGGGTTCAGGCTGTCACGTGGCGCGATGCGATTGCGATTCACGTAGGCGACAGGGTCGAATTGCTGGGGAGCGGCAGTCGGCGCGCTGGCGCGCAGCCACTCGGCCTTAAACCCTTGCCACCCGCGCTCGGCGGAAACTTGAATCGCCTGGGCCAGCGACAGGCCGGCGGCTGTGGCTTCTCGCTCGATGCCGGCAAGGGCGGTAGCAGTCAGTGGGGCGCGCTTGGCTTTGCGGATAGCAAGAAAGTCAGCAGCATGTTGTGCGTCGACACCTCTCGCCTTCAATTCTTTGGCGGTGATGGCCTTGGATTTGGCGTCGCTGGCGTCCGCCGGCGGCGTATTGGTTTTTCTACTATCTGTGTAAGTATCTGGTAATACATCTGGTATAGGTTCGCCCATCTGGGCATTTCGTTTTGCCCTTTTGGGCGATTCCATTTGCCCATTTGGGCAGATGAGATGCCCGTTCAGGAAAATGGATTCGTCCACGAAGGCATACCACAAAGTCCGGTCGTATCCCTGGTCGTTGTAGTTGCCCTTCATGATCACGCCGTGGCGGACTAGGCTGTCTAAAACGCGGCGAATTTGCTTCTCGGACAGGTACGGGAACAGCTCGCCAAAGGCCTTGATGCTGTTGTATGTCCAAGTCCGTCCGTCGTAGAGGTGGCGCGCGTTTGCCTTGTTCTTGGCGATCCAGAACGCCATATTGTTTATGAACACGGCCTCCTCTACGCCATACAGGGCGGCATGAGAAATATCGAACGAGTGAACCACGCTCATTTGACCGCCCCCAGCCTTGCACCTTTTGCCGAGTTGCACGGCCGGCACAAGAACTGCAAGTTGGCCAAATCGTCAGACCCGCCCTTCGAAAGTGGCTTGATGTGGTCAATGGTCAAGTCTTGGGTAGACCGGCAATCTGGATGGGCACAGATGTACGGCAGACCAGAGTCAATCATGGCCAGGACAAGCTCATCCCGCCTAGAATCGAATACAGAGCGCCGACGACGGGTCGCATCCTGTTTTGCAGCCCGCGTAGCCTCCGCCTCCTGCTCCGTTCTTGTAGCTGCATCTGCCAGAGCAAGAAACTCGTGGTAACTAAGGCAGGAATATTTCGACAATGGCCCCACGCCACCGTACGCAGCCATCTCCAAATACTTGTTGCCAGAACAGCTGAACGCCAAGTCTATTGCTTGCAAAAGCTCTTCTGGTGTCATGCCCTTCACGCCGGCAGACAGAATCACTCCGTAATTCGGCGAGTAAGAAACAAATTCGTTGATTTCAACCATAATTCCCATATAATTCCCTTTGTATTCAGAACCCACCCGAGGCCCGGCCAGGCCGTTGACGGTGGGTTTTGTTTTTTGTCCTGCCTGTTGGCAGGCCCACAACAACCAAAAGAACAATCAGATGCCAAACAAGTCGTGCATCAAGATCAACTTCGATCAAGCAGATATTCACCTGCCCTACCGCGCTGAAAAATACGCCGAGGGAGAGACCTTCCCTTACGTTTCGCTGCTCGAACATCCCGACTTGATCGACTCCATTCCTGAGCTGACAAACGAACCCGTCCTCAAGGATTTCATTGGATTCATCAACCGCCCTGACGGTATGTTTGAGACCTTTCGCGTTATCCACTGGGAAAACCAGCATGGCGACCAATCGCTGAAACATGCGCTCATTGGCCTTCACTTTCGCGACCGATCTCTTTTTGGCAATCCTCAAAATCTTTTCCTGCTGGCTCACGCATTTGCAGAGGCGGCAACTCGTGAAGATTTGGACCATATCCCAACCGTTGAGCTTGATATTCAACGCGCCACGATGAAGGCAGATGGCTGCCAGGGATGGGTTGCAGACTTTCTGATAAGCGGCCTATTGCATGAGTGGGACGAGCCTCAAGGACGGACGGCCGACGTGCTTGCGTTGCTTCGGTCCATCCTCTAATTGAATCAGTCATCACCAGTCCTGATCTCATGCGCCCGGCCACCCGCGCCCGGTACCTTGTAAGCGCTCAGCTTGCACTGCCCGTTCTCGCCCGGCTTGTAGACCACCAGCACGGCCGGGAACGGCGCCTTAGCCTTCGCCCCATCGAACCGCAGCCGCTTGTCTAGCGCGCGGATCTCCGCGGCCTTGAGCGCGTGGCGGTGGAACCAGCGGGTGTCCGTCCGCGCCGGCACCAAGCAGACCACTAAGGCGCCGTCGATGCTTGAGCGGTAGGCCTTGGCCATCCACAACTTGATGCTGTGACCGAACGGCGGATTCATCCAGACGACGTCCTGGCTCCAGTCTTGGGCGAGCCCATCCTGCTCCCGCGTGAAAAACCGCTCGCACTTGGCGTTCTCCGCCGTAGCGCAAACATCCAGCGTGAACCCGAACTCCGCGTGTAGCTGGTCGAACAGCGCCTGCGGCGTCGGCCACTCGTCCGTTTTACTGCTGAAGTGCACCGGCTCGCTCATGTCCGCAATCAAGCGGCCTCCGCGATCTTGGCAACCTGGCTCAGATGCTTGTTGCACTCGGCATTGATGAAACGCAGGACGCGGCAATCGCCGGTGATCTTGATCAGCCGGATAAGCTCTTGCGGTGTGAAATGCTGCGGATGAGGGGAGGCTTTGTCTCGATTTACCTTGCGGCGGAACGAGTTGTAGTTGATCCCCATGTCTTCCGACAGCTGGCGCATATTTCGGCCAGTACGGGCCAGGTATTCATCCACGGTGGCGAAAATCGCCACGTCGATCTCTGCGAACATGTGTCTGCCTTACAGAAACTCGAAAAATGATCATTCTCAATGTGTTAGCGCTTTGCCATACTGACCACATCAGAAGAACAGAACCGCTTTGACGCTCCACACAGCTGCCAGGCCAGGGAGAGAAAAGCGAATGATCTTGGACAATCCGCCAGCAGTGGTTAGGCGTAATCACAGGTTAGCTTATCCCATGTATAACCATATCTCAAGCATTTCCTCTCGATTAGTTAGTACATGCCCCATTTACCCCACAGATAACTACAACTACCATTCGGGGATGGGTATAGATGTCTTCGAAATTCGCCGTGTGAATCTGATATCGCTTGTAGATGGCAAGCGTGGAGAGACTGCGCGCGTGGCTCGCCTTATTGAAGTCGAGCCCAACTACCTCAGCCAACTTAAAAAAGGTGGCGAGAGGAAACGCATGGGCGACATCACTGCCCGTAAGATTGAGACTGCTCTAGGACTCGAGTATGGCTGGATGGACAGGAGCCACGATATTGAGTACTCCGTGGCGCCAGAGCAGGCCGTGATTACTGCTCAAAGTGAAGAAGAACTCGTAAAGCTCTTGCGCGAAAAAGGCGAGGCCTACGCGTTTGAACTGCTCCGCAAGGCATTCATGGAGCAGGAAAACAAAAAGGGCGACTGATGTCGCCCCACTCTACCCCTTAGGCCGCAAACCTCGCCTGGGTCACATCTAGACTCTCCACATCCCCAACCCGGACAAACTCCAAAGTGCCGTCTTTGTAACGCCTAAGCGCCACTTCAGCGACGACCGGGCCGCGCTCGTCAAATCCAGTTCTGTGATGATGGCAGCTTGCTGCATGAGCACAAGTGGCGCCAGGGTCATGGGGCATTTCGTTATTGCGGCATTGCATTAATTACTCCGTTTCTTCTTCGAGCGTAAGGGTGTCGTTTGTCACTATGTTGTTGTGTTGTGACGATATTTTCCCATTTGACGGAGTTCAGTGTCACTTCCCTATGGGAAGTAGAACTAGTACTAAGTGTTTTTACGTAATTTTAAATATAAAGTTTAAAATGTATGTTTTATTCGCATGCGCCGATCTTGAACATCAATTGCTCTATAGTATTGGCAGCATAACGGTCCATTAGCTGTTTTAAGTGGTAGTCAACGCCTTTTCTCGTCATGCCTAATGCTAATGCGATCTCGTCTTTTTTTAAGCCATTGTGACAAAATAGCTCTATAAGTGTTTGCTGAATTACTTCCATTTGGGAAGTTTTCCTGTTTGAAGCAAAAACTCTATAGGCAACGTCCACCAGATCCGGCATCAGCACTTCCAGCAAATCGCGAGTTTCCCGGTCGTCCTCTATCTCTTTCCCTATCATCGACAGAATCACGCGGCAGTCCTGCCACTCTCCAATGAAGGAGAGGCCGTGCTGCATCTGGTGTTCGATGATGGCCCGTGCGAAATGCTGTTCGAGTTTTGTCCGCGGTTCCAGCGTCGTCAGCATCGGAGACCAAGGAAACACGGCGCCGGCCGGGCCGGAGGCGACAGGGTCAACTCGATGGAACTGGTTCGCCGAGTACATAGAGATCCAGGCTTGGGGCCAGCCAAGGTTTATGTTCAGCGCTTTATCGAACCCTTGGTTGCCAAAGAAAGCCACCATGATCAGCGGCGCGCCGCCAGTAGCTGTCTGAACAAAGGCAAGAGCTGCTTCAAGATCGTGAGCAGTCCGAACCTTGATTAGCATCCTTCTGAGCACCGCAACGTCGTGCACCACGGCACCTGTCCGCTGCCTGAAGAGCTCCACGGCCTCCGGCAGGTTTGAAAGTGTTATCTGCATTAAGACCTCCTCAATTCCAAGGTAGATCATTCGGTGGGGCAATTAAACCTTGGTGCGTTGCATTCCCTTGATGAGCGAAAGCGAGAGGGCCGGGAGGAGGAATTGGCGGAAAAAAAGCCCGCTTGCGCGGGCTCCTTGGCCGGTTGGGATTTATCCGGGGAGATTTTGCTCCGGCCTGATCTAAGTCTAGAGGCTGGGCGGCTGAGATCAAGAGTTTTTTACTATGAAGTAAACAGCCGCCACCAGGGCAGACCCAAAGCCGCAAACGAACGTCACCAGCTTCCATGTCTGAGCGTTGATCTCCTTGTGCAGCTCGGCACGTATTGAGACCGCTTCTCCGATTAAGTCGGCCTTGGTTGCCATGCTCTGCTCGATAACTGCCAAGCGCGTCTCAACCCCCGTGAGGCGGTCACGGGTGGTTTCTGCGATGGTTTCGAGCTTCGATACACGGGCTTCCATATCTCCATTATGAGGCGGTCCGCCACTTTCTTCAACGTAACTGCCCTGGTGCCACTTGCGGCGCACGCGCTCCGCCCTTATACGTTCACCTCGTCCATTCATTAACCCATTTTCGGGCACAGGTGCGACGTGATGGCAGCTTGCTACGACGTGATGCCAGAGTTGCTGGCAATAAAAAACCCGCCGAAGCGGGTTTCTAACCAACCATATTGGTTTTACTTTTTCGGCTTGTCTAGCTTCATAAAGTCTCGGGAAGATGATTTTATGTCACTTTTGACTTGTTTTATGTCTCTAGCAAGAGGCAATTCTTCTGGTTTATTTCCGCTAATTTCAATCATGGTCTGTCTTACCTTTCTCCCAACAGACTCAGCGGCACTCTCTGCATTGCGCTGGCCTTTAATGTCTTCATTCCGCAACTTCGCTTCAGTTTGAGTGACACGGAATAGGTTTGCTGCCAATTCTTCCTGCCCCATAAAATCCAAGAGCGATCTTTTGGTATCATCAAGACCTTTAAAGTTTTTAAGGTCCTTCAGATTCATATTATATAGACCACGATAGCCTGCATTTTGGAAAAACTGAAATTCCGTTACACCCGCTCTATCGGCAGCATCACTTAAGCTTTTCTCATGCTTTGAAATTTCATCGCGCACAAGAATTCTTTCAACCTCAGCAGCTTGTTCAATATATCGTTTAAATGACTCCGCGATAACTGCAAAGAAAGCCTGCGCTCTTGCAACTTCAATTTTTTTTGCATCCCCATTCATTGCTGTCAAATAGCAAGCAAAGCGAGAAAGCTTATAATCTTTTACCAACTCACCATTTATTTCACGTTCAATTTGTAAAAAATTATCCTGGATATCAATCCCTAGGCTTACGCAAGCAGCAATTGCTTTCTGTATAGGCTTATTAAAGGACTGAAAGGTTTGATAACCCAGCATTTGCATTAAGTCACGAGCGAACCAATACACAAAACCATTTTGATGGGATAATGCGTTAAAATTAGGCTTGCTCACGTCAAAGTGGAATACATCGGTCGCGCTCATGGGGATTGCCAAGTTTTTTTGAGAACTCTCCATTATACCGCCTATTTTTCATGATTAATGCATAATTTTTATACACATATAATGACATTGATCGGCCACAAAAATGCCAATCCTGTCGCTGCATCCGATCCCCGAAACTACCCTACTACTTTCGACCACAATCGATGCCCATGGTCAGATAGAAACATACCTCCAGGTCTTGAGCCCCAGCCGAAGGGCTATGACCTTGGCCGACTCCTTGTTTCCCCATAGCGGTGCGGCACTCAGGTCCAGCGCATCGGCCAGCGTGTAGCCGGCCTCCGGCTTGTCTCGCTGGTACACATACCACTTCACCTTTTCGCCAGTCGTGGCAAGAACATAGCTTTTCATTTCACTCAAACTCTTTGCAGTTGTTGTCCTTCATGCCGCCATGGGCACGGCCACACCACTTCAGTCCGAAGGCAGCTCGTAGACGTTGATCGCCTTCAAAGCTTCCGGATTCACCGACTCGATCTTGCCGGTGTTGTAGTCGACTATCACGGGATGCTTTGCTGGGTCGCAGGCCATCACCTCCCAGCCATTGCGATCGCCGCCCGACACCGCAGTTGATATGAAGTTGATGCCAGCCACGGAACTGATAGGGCCGACTGTCTTCATTGCCTGGCCAATGTCGCCGGCAACAAGCCAGCCCGACACGCCAGCGGGAGGATTCTTAATGCATAGAAAGTGTTGGTAGTAACGCGCCTTACCGTTCAACACCTTCCAGTCTGTTGTGACGAGTTTTTCGTTAATGACATATGCCATACCTGGCACAGACGTTCCTGCCCTACCCGCGGTGTAGTCTACGAACCGCTGCCCTACCGTAATGCAGCCTAGACGATGGTCCATCCAAAGATCATCGACAGTGTTCGACTCGCACTTTAGGGGGCCGTCGTATGCCGGGATCGGAGAAGTTGCGGCTAAGGCACGTGCCGCCATGACAATTACTGCGAAAGCTGCCCCAAACTTCAGCATTGATGGGCTCCAGTTTTTGTTAAATGATTTCCAGCATGTCCCGAATCCTGGTCCCTTCTGGCGTGTCGTCGACCAGATCAATAGCAAGCCTGCCTTGGCTATCACGAAGGTCTTTCCTTACGTGCCTGTCTACCAAGGCTTTGACGGCCTCGTAATTACGCTTTGCTACTGCATGATGCAGAAGCGTCAAGCCGCTCTCATCTGTTGAATTCAAATGGAGATCAGGCTTGCGCAGTTCGGCTAAAAGCCCGTCCATATTATTTGTCATGATGAAGTTCAGCGCGCGGACGTAAGGGGTCTTGGCAAGATCGCCAGCGCCCCCTTCCCCAGCCCTGGCGCCCAAGGCAAGCAAGATCAATCCCCCAAGGAAGGCGAAGCCGGAAGCGCCAAGAATCATGGACTGGTTATGCATCAGGCCGTTGTTGTTTACAGCATTGCCGCTCATGGCAATAACGGTTGTGTCGTAGGTCAGCCCAGCAAAGAGGAGGCCTCCTGCGATGAGCAAAAGAATAGAACCCCAAGTTTTCATATCAATCCAGTGCTGTTGGTACTAAGGATATGGTGATATCTCAGAGGCAGTAACGATACCTTTATGCGTCAAATATCAGCCGCAAGCAGGTGTCCAGTAGGTCAACTCGAAAGCTCTGGAAGCCGCATTTCCATCTAGCCCAGGGCCAGGTTCGATTTGCAAATTCGTCACATCAAGCACTCTGCCCCCGAAGAAGGCGCGCGCGACAAAACGCCTCTCATCGGCCAATACCCCAAAAGAATTTAACCCTGTTACATGGCCGCAAATGTAGCCGCTTGTGAACTCGCCTTCGACTTTCTCTTTTCTGAACGAAACGTCCCGAAATTGTGCTGACTCAGGGCTCTTCAGACTGCGACGGACACCCTCTTTAGCCGTCGCAATTGCCTTGTCCTCTGAGCTCATCATTACCGCAGAGACAAGGACAAACGTCCCAACCATTGCCCCGAGGCCAAGCGCCAAGCCGATCCAGATTGGCGACCTCTTCCTCTTGGCTCCGCAGCCAGGGCAGGCCTTCGCTTTGGAACTGATCTCTTTGTTGCACTCATAACAAGCTATTAATGCCATGCCGGGACCTCAGTCTGTAGCTGTCTGTACGACAGACATTGAAGCAGACTGATCGATCAGCACTCGGAAGCGTGCTTCCTGCTCTGCCGTAACCACGCCAGCAACCTCTTTCAAATTGCCACCACAAAATGCTCCATTTGGCTCAGCACCAATCACCACTGATCCAGGGTTGCTCCTCAACCTGACAACCTCACCGGCCCCCAGCAGGGCGCGCAACTTTCCATTCACATAGATGCGGGTATCACAGGCTGAGCCGACCATCCCGGCATCACGCTTTACCAGTATCTGCGCACTACCTTCTCCGGCATCCATAACTTTGCTCGGCTCTACCGGCTTGGCAGTGGCGAATGAAACAGGCTGCGTCGCGCAGGCGCTAAGTCCAATAAAAAATATGGCGCTAATTAAGATATTACGCATATAGACACCACTTGTGATTGACATTGGCATTTTAGTTCTTAGGAGGCATCAGCACGATATGTCACTGGATAACCAAAAATACAACACAGTGGGTACACGAGTAACTTTTATCTTGATGAATGGTTAGTACCTGTATAACCTTATCTCAACAGCGCAACACACCGCGCACCGATCCTTAACAACCCACAGCGATACGGCACAGCCCAGGGCGCAGAAGTGCGGCACCCCTGTCAGGTCTCTGATCTGAGGAAGTATGCCAAGTCATGCAGCAGCAACTGCATGTCGCGTGAGAGGGCCGCAAGGAGCGGACCAATGACAACGTAAGCGCCAAGCCCACCGTGGCGAGTAACGGGGGAGTGAAGTTTTGCAGCACTGGCGACCACGGCCAGGCGACCGAGCAGGAAGCAAACGGGTGGAGTTGGCGATAGGCGAGTTACCCAGCCAAGGGAAGCGCTGCGGCGCATGGGGCACTGACCGCGTGGCGAGCGGATAGCGCACTCAATCAGCCTTATACACGCAACGGCATACCGCATTGTCGATAGCGGCGCAACGATGGACGAAAGATTCGTGACGGCGTGAGAGAACGCGCAGCAGCAAACAGGCGAGAGCGGCCTTAACGGCTTGAGCGACTAGCCGCCGTAAGCGGCTACCCGGTAAGTGCATTCCAGCGAGTGCATTTACCGGGGCTGGATGGCTTCTCGTGTTCAAGACGGCCCTGATAAATGTCTACCAACACGACTGATTCGCTTCGGCAGTTCCGGAGGGCGGGCTTTGCGACTGAGCCAAATCATAGGGTGCGAGACTACGCGGCCAACAGCGAACGTGACTAGCCACAGGAAAGACTGTGCTGACGGCCCGGAAAGACGGGCGCCTACACGCATGACGATTCTCGAAAGTCGGCTACCCCAGTCCCGCCGACTATATGCCAGGCCGCGCAACCTGGATGAGCTTGGGATTGAGTCGTCAGCCGTGTAGGTCAACGCTTCAACACGAAAGGACATCGCATGAGCGAACAGGTTTTCAAGAAGGGCCAATCGGTCAGCTTCACCACCATCCACGGACGCCCGGGCAAAGGCAAGATCATCGACATCACCAAGGGCGCCAAGGGCGACTTCATCAAGGTGCAGGAAGACGGCAGCGACAAAGAAACGACTTGCCGCCCGAAGCAACTGAAGGCCGCCTAAGCCGCCGCCGGCGCCACGCCGGCTGCATTGCTGAACGCCTTGTACGAGCAAGTGTAGCGCTGGCCGCGCATACCGGGCGCCACCCGGGCAGGAGCCGCAAGACGTTCAGCAATGCTGTGTAGACCCCCGTACTGTGCCGGGGCCGCGAAAGCGGGACATCTTCCGGTTGCGCACCCCAACCGATATGCACAGATGGGTAGGTCACGGACCATCGTAGACCCGTGCAACAGCGCCGGCAGCCCTCACGGGTAGCCTGATGCCGGTAGGACCGCTGATTTCAGCGGTGGGGCCGAGGGCCACGCCTTCCCCGGCTGGATGATGGATCATGCCAGTCGCCCCACCCCTGCGATTCGCAGGTTTCTCCTCGTTTGACCTTACACCCCGCCCCTCGCGGGGTTTCTTTTTTCTGGAGCACACAATGCCCAAGATCGACATCACCATCTATGCGGACCTGGCCAGCATCAGACCGCGCACCATCGCCACTCGCACCAAGATGGAAGTCCACATCGAGGGCGTGGCGCTGGAAGAAATCCTGCAGAGCGTACCCGCCGATGACCTGGTGCGCCTCATCGGAGCAGATGAAATCCTCGCAGCAGTTGGCCGGGTTCGAAATGCCGACCTGCTGCAACCTAAAGAAAGGAAAGCAGCATGAGCTGGATCAAATACAGCGAGCATCGCCCGGCCGCCGCTGGCGAATACCTTTGGCGAATGCCCAGCAAAGCCTGCGACGGCCTGATGGTGATCGCCAAGCGCAAATATCGGGATCGCTGGGCGGGATTCGAGAAAGTACTGTCGCCGGATTTTGATTATTGGGATGGCTACAGGGTAACTGTACCCGCAGGCCTTGAGTGGATGGATGTTCCACCCGAGCTTTCCGCCATCAAAGAAGTCGTGATCCCGGAAGGCGTGTCTCTTGCCGTTTGTCCGTTCTGTGGGGAAACACCTCATTTTCATGCGATGAGATATGACGGTGGCGGCTTTTCGGTAAGCCCATCGCCAGGCGTCCTGAATACGTGGTGGACCGAGTGCTGCGCATGGGCAGGAAAGGTCCGGTATGACGACCCCAGAAAGCTCGCTGCAGCTCGCAGCACTTTGTTAGGAAAGGAATCAGCATGATCGCCAACGCTACCGCGGCGCCGGCCGCCGCACAGATCAACGTCAGCTGCCGCACGCTGCAAGCTGCCAACTCCGGCAGCTACGCCGTGCACGCGCTCGCCGGCTTCCGCGTCCATTTCCAATTTCCGCGCACCCGCCAGCGGATCGACAACCTGGTCGTTCTGGCCCGCAGCAAGGGTGAAGCGCTTGCCCGCGCAGACACCATGCTGCCGGACTGCCTGCCGACGGGAATGTCGCGGGTATGAGGGCGGCAATAGCGGCAATCAAGAACGTCCTTGGCGGCCTCATCGCAACTTCCCTTTTCTTCACCGTTGTAACTGTGGCGCAAGCCGTGGAGCAACTGAAATGAACGCACGTCTGTTCTGCCCTGTTCAAGGCGCTATCGCCCGCCACATTCATAGCGAAACCCTAGCCGAATCGGTCGACTTCCAGTTTGAGCACCTGCGTGAGCAGTACACCGCAGACGGCATCGACTGGTCTGATGTGGCCAATCGCAACGAGGCCACGATGGCGATGGCCGCCCAGGTGCTGGCGCTTGTGTACGCCATGCCGGATTGCCCTGCTCGGCGCAAAACTATCCAGATGTTGGACGCCGCAGCCGACAACTACGCTCACGACCTGATGCAGAGGGCTGCATGATCCGCACCATCCACCTGGACCGCATGCACAGCGCCTTAAAGTCTCGAATGGTCCAGCAAGGCGGCTCACTGAAAGATACGCCTCAACATGCACGGCGCGCGGCCCAAAAGCGGCGCGAGCGCCACGTCGTCGAAGACATCCTGTTTGCAATCAACAAGCCCGCGTAAGCGGGCTTTCTTTTATGAGAAGGCCATGGCCACCCAACTTGAAGTCTTGCAAGGCGACATTGCAGCCATCGCGCCGCAATTTGACGCGGTCTTGGCCGACAAGTCGCTGAATTTCGAAGCCGAAGCCGGCTTCGCCATGCAGATCATCCAGAGCAGTGAATACCTGGCAAAAGTCGCTTACAGCAATCGTCAATCCTTGGTGGATGCCGTCACCAATGTCGCTGCCATCGGCATCAGCCTGAACCCGGCCAAAAAACAAGCCTATCTGGTGCCGCGCAAGAGCAAGGTATGCCTCGACATCAGCTACATGGGCATGATGCACCTGGCCCAGCAAACCGGCGCCGTTCAATGGGGGCAAGCACTGATCGTCCGCGAGAGCGACACGTTCGAGCTGACGGCAATCGACACAGCCCCGGTCCACAAATACAGCCCCTTCGCCACCGAGGAGCAGCGCGGCAAGATCATCGGCGCGTATGTGGTCGTCAAGACGGATGGCGGCGACTACCTCACCCACTGCATGACCATTGCGGACATTCACTCGATCCGCGACCGCTCCGAGGCATGGAAGAAGTATCAGCAGGACAACTCCAAGAAATGCCCCTGGGTAACGGACGAGCCGGAGATGATCAAGAAGACGGTCGTCAAGCAAGCATCCAAATACTGGCCGCATCGCGAGCGTCTGCAGCAGGCCATCTATCACATGGACACTGAGGGCGGCGAAGGCTATGCCCGCGAGCCGGAACGCGACATCACGCCATGCACAGGAGAGCAGCAAGCACACCTTACGGCGCTCTTGGAAGGCTACGGCCGCACTTGGCAACAGCTTTCTGCCGTCTATCCGAAAAACGCCCCTTACAAGGGGCAGCCCATGGAAGCTGTGACCGAGCTGGACATGGACACGTTCATTCGATTCGTTGAAAGGAAACTCAATGATCCCCCGCAGCAACAAGCAGCTTAGATCTGACCTAACCCGCCTAACGCTGCGGCACATGGGTTTCGACGGCGCAGCCGTCGCTCAGGGCTCCGATAGTTGGGAAACAATGCGCCTCGGCGTAATCACGGCCAGCCGGGCCAAAGATCTAATTGCCACCGGCGGCATGGCGCCGTTCCCGGACGACCTCGAAATCGTCAAGACGGGCCGCATCAACCGGGTTGAATTTGACGGCAAGGTATTCGAAGGAACCAAGGCAGAATGCACAAAGTTTGTTCGCTCCCTTCTGCCTCCCGTCCCGTCCGACATGCGCAACACCTACCTGATGGAGCTGATAGCCGAAGTCGCCACGGGCCAGCAGAAGCGCTCCGGAGGAAAAGCCTCTGCATGGGGTCATGACTATGAAGAGTCATGCGTGGGATTGTACGGTTTTGATGCCGGCCTCGAAGTTGAAACCATCCCGTTTGTCTATGGCGACGACACCATGCGCTTCGGCGCAAGCCCTGACGGGCTGCTCGGAGACACAAGCGGGATTGAGGCAAAAAACCCGTTTAACACCGCCGTGTATCTCAAGTTTGTCCTGAATGGCGAGATCAAGCCGGAATACATCGAGCAGGTTCAGTTCTCGATGTTTGTCACTGGCCGCGAGCAGTGGGTTTTCGCTAATCATGACCCAGACGTGCGCAACTACATCATGCACAGCATCAAGATTGATCGCGATGAAGCCAAGATGAAGACCTTCGCTGATGCAGTTGGCCAATTCACTTACGAGATGGACAACCACCTGGCGAAGTTGGGCTACACGTTCGGTGATCAATGGACGAATCTGATCGACACCAGAAAGGCGGCATAGCGTGACAACCGAAACCATCCCAGCTGTCTCGCTGGAAATCGACGCCAAACAAGCGCCTACCATATACACCGGCAAGGGCCTGGATGTGTATTTCGAGCACATCAAGGCCATGGTCAACGAAGTTCCCGACCTATCCACCAAGAAGGGCCGCGACCGTATCGCCTCGCTAGCCTACAAGGTCAGCCAGAGCAAGACGGCTGTCGAGAAGCCGGGCCGCGACTACCTGAAGCTGGTCAAGGAGCTGCCCAAGAAGATCGAGGAGGAGCTGCGCGACTTCGTCACGCAATGCGACGCCCTCCGCGACTCGGTTCGCAAGCCCCTGACCGACTGGGAAGCGGAGCAAGAACGCATCGCCGCTGAACAGAAGGCCGCCGAAGAGGCTGCCGCCCTCGCCCGCCAGATCGAAGCCGATCACGAAATCGGCCTGCTGATGAACCGCGAGCATGACCGTTTGGCCGAGGAGAAGCGCCAAGCCGAGCTGCGCGCCCAGCAAAAGCGCGACGCCGAGATTGCTCGGCAGGCCGAAGAGAAAGCGCGACGCGAAGTTGAGGAGAAGGCCGAAGCCGAACGCCAGGCCGCCATACAGCGCGAAATTGACGCCAAGCTCGCCGCCGAGCGAGCGGAACAAGAGCGCATGGCCGCCGAGCAGCGCGCCAAAGACGCTGAGGCTCGCGCCCTCCGCGAGAAGGCAGAGGCCGAGGAGCGCATCCGCCAAGCAGAGGCGAAGGCCGAGCAGGATCGGCTGGAAGCTGAAGAGCGTGCCAAGCAGGCGGCCATCGAGGCTGAAGCAAAAGCCAAGCGCGCCGCAGAGGAAGCTGCAGCGGCCGAACGGCGCCGGCAAGAGCAGGAAGTCGAGGCCAAAGCCGCAGAAGAACGCCGTCGCGCAGCCGATACTGCCCACCGTGCGATGGTCAACCGTGAGGCGCTGGACGACCTGATGGCCACCGGCCTGAACGAAGAACAAGCCAAGGCCGTGGTCTGCGCCATCGTCAAAAAACAAGTGCGCCACGTCGCCATCCAGTATTGAGGACACCATGAACAGCATCACCTTTGACGGCCGCCTGGCCGCCGACGCCGAACTGCGCTACACGCAATCTGGCGATCCCATCCTCACCTTCCGCGTGGCCAGCGACATTGGCTTTGGCGAGCGCAAGAGCACCAACTGGTTCAGCTGCCAGGTGTGGGGCAAACGCGGTGAATCGCTGAAGAACTACCTGGCCAAGGGCCAGCAAGTGACCGTTTACGGCCAACTGGTCCTGCGCGAATGGGAAGACAAGGATGGTAACAAGCGCCTGTCCCCGGATGTGCGCGTCAACGAGCTGAGCCTTCAAAGTGGCAGGCAGGAAGCCGGCGAGTCGCAGCCATCCCGACAAGATCCGCCTGCCGCGCCGCGGCGTCAGGAGCAACGCCCTGCACCGAAGCATATGGATGATCTGGACGACGATATACCGTTCGCCCCTCTCGGCCTGCAGCGCCGCTTCAGCACCTATTCGATGTAATGCCAGTAACAGCCCACCGCCGGCGCATGTGGATACGCGCCGCCATGATCAAGCAAGCCCGCGCTCAGCGGGCTTCATCAATTTTGGAGCCAACATGCAAAACCCCCGCGACATCCGCCGCAGCACCGGCCTCAACCAGCAGCAGTTCTGGGGCGCCATCGGCGTCACCCAATCAGGCGGTAGCCGGTACGAAAACGAGCGCAACATCCCCAAGCCGGTCCAGACCCTGATGAATGTGGTCCACGTCCACGGCATCGACCTGTCCAAGATCACTGCCGAGAACGCCCAGGTCATCCGCGCGCTGCTGGCTGGTGAACTTGATGGCAGCCGCATGATGACCAGCATCCAGAAGATGCGTGAACTCTCGGCAGTCGTGGCCAAGTGCGCAAACGAAACCGAGAGCACAGCGGCACAGATTCAGGGGGATGTGAAAGCGAAGGATGCAGCATGACCTGCACCCAAGAGCGTTTTCTCAAAGACGTCGCCGATCACAAGATGGAAATCATCCGCGATGACGGTCTGTACCGGCATATACGCTTCAAGCGGCCCGGCGATTCGGCGTACTACTTTGACCTGCACACCTGGCCGGGGCAGTTATGCATCACCGGGGACATGGAAACATACGTTTTCAGCCGGCTGCCCGACATGTTCGACTTCTTCCGCGTGGATCAGCGCTACGCCAAGCCAGGCGAAATCAGGATCAACCTCGGATATTGGGCCGAAAAGCTCCGCGCCACGCCACGCGGCGGACACGCCGAGTTCGACCAAGACAGATTCCGCGCCGTCGTCAATGAATACCGCCGCAACATGATCCGCCGCGCGCACGATCTGGGAATCCCGCGCGAGCACCGACGCGAGCTATGGGAGGCCGTCGATACCCGGGTGCTGTTTGAAATCGACAATGGTGAAGACCGCGCCCAGCTCGCCGCCTACGACTTCATCTACACCATTGGAGAGCACGATTTTCAGTTCGAAGACCTGTTCGAGTACAACTTCAAGCGCCCAACATTCCACTTTACATGGGCCTGCTACGCCATCGCCTGGGGCATCCAGCAATACGACAGCTCTAAAAAGCAGACCAAGGAGGCCGCATGACCTGGTTCAACAACGCAACCCTGTTCCGGCTCACCGATGCGCCGGACGCCATCCGCCTGAGTGAGGCACTGTCCAAGCGCCCCTTTCAGCCTTGCGCCGGCCTCGACTGGTTCAGCGAGGGCTGGGTAGCGCCGGCCACCCACCTCGAAGAGCCTGTATTCTCGACCCGCGGCCACATGCTGGTGAAGCTGCTGCGCGAGGACAAGGTGCTGCCAGCGGCGGTGATCCGCAAAACCGTCGACGCCAAGGTAGCTGAGATTGAAGCCAAGGAGCTGCGCAAAGTCGGCCGCAAGGAAAAGCTGGCACTGAAGGAGCAGATCACCGATGACCTGCTGCCGCGAGCCTTCACGAAGCCGACCCGCGTGCCGGCTCTCATCGCCGGCGGCTGGCTGATCGCCGACACCGGTAGCGCTCCGCGTGCCGAGGGGCTGGTCTCCAAGCTGCGCGAGGCACTGCCGCCCTTCCCGGCCGCCCTGCCGCGCACCAAGATCGCGCCGCACACCGCGATGACGGACTGGCTGGCCGCCGGGGAAGCCCCAGGCGCGTTTGAATTGGGCGCCGATGCGGTGCTGAAAGATTGCGGAGAGAACGGCGCAACGGTGAAGGTCAGCCGCATCGACCTGACCAGCGACGAGATTCGTCAGCATATCGCAACCGGCAAGCAGGTGACGACGCTGGGCCTAATCTGGAACGAGAAGATTTGCTTCAAGCTGACCGACACTATGCAGCTCAAGAGCATCCAGTTCCTGGACCTGTTGCAGGACGAGGCCAGCCAGGCCGGCGACGACCGCGAAAGCCTGTTTGCGGCTACCTTCCTGCTGATGAGCGAGGAGCTGGGCGAACTGGTCGAGGCGCTGGTGGAAGCGCTGGGAGGCCTGGAAGATAGCCAACAGCTCAAGGAGGCAGCGTGATGCTGCACTTGGCCCAAGAGGCCGAAGCCGAATAACCCGCCCCGCCCATACAGCCCGCCCACCTGGCGGGCTTCGTTTTGGCGCAAGCGCGCCAGGAGAGAAACATGAACACCCACATCACCACCATGCGCTACGCGATGGAAATTGCAAACCTCGCCCGGCAATTGGACGAGAAAACCCGCCAAATCGAAAAGCTGCAGGGCGATATCGCGGCCAAGGACGAACAACTCGCCACGCTGGCCGCCTGCGCAAAAGAGATGTACGACCGCAACGCCGCCAGTGACGCCGTGGGCATTCCAAGGCTCGCGGCGTGATGTACCCCGACATAAAGAGCGAGCCGCGCGTCGTGCCCGGCCTCGCGCACCTCTTCTATAAGCCTGAACCGAAGAAGCGGCGGCCGGCCGGCGCGCGGTACTCGCTTGATCGTGTTGAGCATCGCGTAGAAGACATGCCGCGCGGCGAGTTCACGAGCGCGGACGTCGCCAAATTGCTCTGCCTCAGCATCGAATCAGCGCGGCTGATCTGTACTGATGCTGTCAACGCTGGGCTGCTGCGGATCGTGCGCCGGGAGCGGCAGCTCAAGGTTTACAGGAAGGTGACTCCATGAATGAAGACGACCTTGCAGCATGGCGCCGGCTGAACCCCGGCGCTCCGATCAACAGAATCTAGGACTGGCGATCCAAAATTCTATCAATGACTTCTCTAACCCCATCCCTAAATTCGAGTTTGCCAAGCTCGTTCTCTATTAACCAGTTGGACGCTTGCTCTTTGATGAGAGGAAGCAAACCTGGACATTCAGCAATAAATGACTCCAGTTTCAGGGCGGCCAGCAGTTCGACGTAATGCATTGATTTACTCCTTCAGGATTGGCATGTGCCGTCAATAATTTTTACATCACGACAGGAGGCATATGAACCCGCAGCAAACGCAAGATCCGCCCGACGAGCCGCTGCGCATCGTCATCACCGCTGACAAAGTCGAGATTTTCCACTTTGACCGGCCGGCGGAGCCAGGCCACGGCCACGACTGCCGCACGGCAACGCATGAGGCCATCGCGTGGGCTATCCGCCGACTGGGCGAGGAGCTGGAGCACTCGACCGCGTTCTACCGGACCGGCGATTGGGAGAAGGCCAACATCGAGATGAACGAAGACAACGAAGGCCCGGAGGAATGGCAATGTCCCACCTGATTGAAGCACCCGACACCGGCGCTGCCCTGGCCGGTCTGAACGAAGCCCACGCGTGTGGGCTTTTTAACGCCCGCGAGGAGCAGACCATGAACAACAGCATCAACGGCATCCAGATCTACGCAATGAACGACTGCGATTGTGTGGTGGCGCGCAGCAAGGAAGAGGCCATCACGTTCTACAAAAGCATCTCGGCGGACCCGAAGGACTGGCAGGACGCGGAAGAGATAGATAGCAGCAAATTAGATCGCCTTCGCTTTTGCATCGAAGACAGCCGAAGCGGCCCGACCATCAGTTTCCGCGAGCGCTTGCAGCAGATCGCGGACAGCGGCGAGGAAGTTCCAGACCTGTTTGCATCGACGGAGTTTTGAGGAGATCACGTGAATGAGCTGGCACTTTTCGCGGGCGCTGGTGGAGGAATACTCGGCGGCCACCTCCTCGGATGGCGCACCGTCTGTGCCGTCGAATGGGAACCCTACGCCGCAGCTGTACTTGCAGCCCGACAGAATGACGGCATTCTCCCGCCTTTCCCGATTTGGGATGACGTGCGCACCTTTGACGGCAGGCCATGGAGAGGCCTTGTTGACGTGGTTTCTGGCGGCTTCCCGTGCCAGGACATCAGCGCCGCCGGCGCGGGCGCAGGCATCGACGGCGCGCGCTCCGGGCTCTGGCGAGAAATGGCACGAATTATCGGTGAAGTACGACCCCCAGACGTCCTCATGGAGAACTCACCGCTGCTTGTTCGACGAGGCCTTGCAGTGGTCCTCGGTGACCTTGCCGCGTTGGGGTATGACGCGCAGTGGGCTTGTATTTCAGCATCCGACCTTGGCGCGCCCCATGAGCGCGACCGCATCTGGCTTGTGGCCCACGCCAAATGTCCCGAACGGCGGCCGGAGTTGCAAGCATGTAACCGACTGGCGAGGGAGGACGGCTTATCACAATGGGAAGAAAGTTCAGGTCGGTCTAGAGCATGCCGCAAAGTTTTGGCCAACGCCAACGTCAAGCCAGGGACGGGAGGGCGAAACGCTGATCGAAGCGATCTCCGCGAGGAAGTGGCCGACTCCGACAGCGAGCGCGAGCAAGGGATCATCTCCAGCGGCCCTGACGCGCAAGTCTGGCGAGAGTCGCGAGAACGACCGATTGGACCACGCGGTTATGGCTTCGGAGGGTGGCCAACTGAACCCGGATTGGGTCGAGTGGTTGATGAATTGGCCCTTGGGATGGACATCTTTGGAACCAATGAAAAATGAAAACTGGAAACACTGGGCGGAAAGCGGCGCAGCGTATTTTCAAAGCAACGGCCTGCGAGAGATGTGGTTCGACAGAGACCCTGCAACGCCACCACAAGGACAGAAATCCAGCAAACAACTCTCCGGAAAATGTCGAAATCCTTTGCCTCAAATGCCACAAAGCGGACCACATGCTGGACGGCACTTGGGGTCGGGGGACTGTAGAGCCAGCGACCTGCAAAGTATGCAGTCAAGAATTCCTGCCCAAGCGGACGCGCCGTTCATCAATTTGCGGGGCTGCATGCCTAGCGGAATGGGGGAGAGTCAACGCCGCGAAGCGTTGGAATACATCCCGCGAGTCGCAACCGGAGTGACTGCAAGAGTGGACCGACTTAAAGCCATTGGCAATGGACAGGTTCCGAGAGTGGCAGCAACAGCATTCACCCTGCTCCGCGACTTTTGATGCTGCCGCATGACCGGCTGCTGGATACACACCGGCAAATCAGGCCCCGAACGGGCCTTTTTTATTGGGAGTGAGCATGAAAGAACGCCCGATGTTGTACACCGGCGCCATGGTTCGCGCAGTCCTGGCAGATGCAAAGACCATGACGCGGCGGATCATCAAGCCGCAACCCGACGTAACCGAAGAGCGACTGCGCGAGATGGACGCATGGATCGACGGCTTTACGCTGAGCCAGCAAGTTGACGCAGCGTGGCAACACGGATTCATCGACGGCCAATGCCCCTACGGCCAGCCCGGCGACCGGCTGATTGTTTCCAAGGGAATCCCGCACGTTGGCAGAAATTACTGCGCCGGTAGTGATGGGGTTATCTACTCGCGCGCCAGGGGGGACTGGCGACCGTTAAAAGCCCATGGCAATGCTAATGGCTACCCGTCAGTCACCATTATGGACGGCAGCCGAAAAACAACTAGAACGGTGCACTCATTAGTCTGTGAAGCATTCTACGGGGCAGCCCCATTTGACAGCGCACAAGTTCGCCATCTTGATGGCAATCCTGAAAATAGTCTTCCTGAAAATCTAGCGTGGGGTACACAGGCTGAAAATTGGCGCGACAGAAAGTTCCATGGAAATGGTATTGAGGGAGAAAAGCATCATTCCGCCAAGCTTTCCGATGTTGAGCGCGAGCACGTCAGATGGGGGATTGAGCGCGGGCTTTTCAGCCAGCGCCATGCGGCAAGAATGCTTGGCATGACCCAATCTGCCATATGCCAACTTGTATCAGGCGCAGAGCTTGAAATCATTGAGCCGGACACCCCGACAGATCGAATTCCCACCATCCTGCTGGAGATAACCGACATCAGGGTCGAGCGGCTGCAGGACATCAGCGAAGCGGATGCCAAGGCCGAGGGCATCACCCCTCAACAGGTACGCCAGATGTGGTTATTTGGCGCAAGCGCGGAAGAACGAGCCGCGATTTACAAGCGCGCCGCAGTCGAACCTTTTCGCGAATTATGGGAGCAAATCAATGGCGCTGGCAGCTGGAACGCCAACCCATGGGTCTGGGTGATCGAGTTCAAGAAAGTGGAGGCGTGATATGCAACAGAACTCCAAGCCCAACACGCCGCCGACGTCCGTCGCAATTGCATACGGGACCATGCTGCACGCCTGCAAGGCGATGGTTTCGGCTCAGCACGCTGGGCCGATCACCCCCGAGATGTACGCTGCATGGGACCAAGCCCAGCACATCGTCAAAAACGCCGAAGCCAAGCCGGTGATCAATACCATCGTGATGATGCAGCAAGCCCTTGAAGTCGCGGAGGAGGAGCTGTGCACACTTGGCGCTCTGCTCACAGAGGAAGGGTTTGAAACCTGGGCAATCAAGCTGGCGCTGGACGTGGTCCGCATTGCGCTATACGGCGGTGATGGCGACGGCCAAGGCCCGGAGCATTTCACAATTGCTCTTGCAGCGCTCAAGGCGCAAAACGACAAGGAAGAGAGGGAGGCAGAATGCAACAGAACCTGATCGACGCCGCGCGCGCTGTTGTCGCAGCAGACCACTGCAGAGCACGGCGTAACGGCAGCAACGGTATTAAAGACCATCGCAAAGACACCGGGGGAACTTGTGCTACCTACCCACTTTAAATAAAACACCACCTTCAATTTTGACCTCGGAAGACTTTTCGTACTCCCCGTCAATAATTGTTTCCCCACTCCGTACGATGGCAATACGTTCAGCATTTATCACTGAATCTATGTTTCCCCCGACCCAAATCACTTCCCTAGGTCTGATTATTAGATCGGTCGGCCCGTCTGCACTTTGATAAATCCCAGGAGCAACAAAATCCACCTCAACTGTTTGATTGTGAAATGTCTTCACAACAGATCCCTCAGTTACAGCAATCTCAACTCCTTTTATCTTTTGCATTACAACCTCCCGCTGAAAGAATAGGCGACATGACAAAAGTATATGGAAGCATTAATTCGTCCAATACGCAATGCTTGGTGCCAGCCGGCGAGCCGGTAGCGCATCAGCTTGCACAAAGCTACCGCCAACGCCGTCACCGGCTGAACATGACCGAGATGTACGCCTACGCCGACGCAATGGCGGATGCGCTCGAAAAGCCGCCGGCGCCGGGTATACCTGATGGATGGCAACGCGAACTGTTGGATTGGGTAAGCGCATGCCAATCTGCCTATCACATCGACAGCACGCCAGGCCATCGATTCGGCGGGCTGGGCAGCAATCTGGAAGAAAACCGCGGCGAGCTGGTCGCGTATGTGGCCGACCTGCTCGCCGCCGCGCCTGCGCCGGCCCAGGTCGAACAGCAGGCGCCGGGCAAGTGGCAGCCGATTGGAACCGCGCCCACTGATAGCCGCGAAATAATCGCCTACGGCAAGTTCTACTACCACCGCGGATCAAGCAGTTGGAAGCCTGAGTATGACCAAGATCACCCTACCGCGCTTGGCTGGGATGTGGATACGATTTACTACAGCCACGGAAGCTGGCAGACCGGGAATATATGCGGCATCCAACCAACCCATTGGCAACCGCTCCCGGCCGCTCCGACTCAAGACACCTCCGCGCGCCTTGCGGCAGAGGTGGAGGAAGGCGGTGCCGCATGAGCATCGTCAGAGAGAACCTGATGAAAGAGCGGGGATGCCGCATGATCGCACACATGAACCCGCGCCAGTTCAAGAAGCTGTGCGCGAAAGCCCACGCGCTGGTGATCAAGATCAACCCTCTATATGCCCGCTGCTCGTGGACCCCGTCCGAAAACGACATGACCGACTACACCTGGCACGCGGGCGGGGTATTGAAGGGGACGAAGGGCTTCGGCGGGTTTGATGCCAGCATGGACGGCTCAGATTGGTGGGACAAGTCGGCGTGGGCCACTCTGCGGGATGTCGCTGACTGGCATTACGTCGAATGGGTGGACCCAGACCCCAATGACGAGATGGCCAGCGCCCAGCCGGTGACGAACGCAGATCTACAGCCCAGGTCCTGGCGCGACTACCTGGTGCTTGGCGAGCTGATTCTGCTTGAGAAAGGGGGGTAGTGATGGCGTGCGAGCACTGCACCGGGCTGGAGGGAATCCCGCTGTATCCGAATTACGGCCACGCGCCGCACGTCCACACCAAGCCGGTGGGCGGGACCGTCTTCGTCGGCGAGCCGCCGGCCAACTTCATCCCGGACCCGGACGCGCCGGGCCTGGGCACCTACTACTGCCCGAGCTGCAAAGAAGGCATGGAAGGAGAGACATGAAAACCGCAGTTGAACATGGCGTGGAGCAATGTCAGGGTTAACAGGCTCACCAAAATTCCAATCGTCATTTTTTATGCCTTTTAACAGTTGCCAATCCCCTGCACGTGAACAATTTTTATATCGTCACCATTGTTTTCATCAAAGCAGAGAAAACATGAAAACCGAGTGCAGTGAGTGCAAAGCGCCAATGCCAACGATGTCAAAGTCAGATCTGATGCATCTTCGTCTGAATGGTGTTAGCCAAGGTTACTGCTGCAAAGTGTGTGGGCATTGGAACAACCTAAAGCGCCGGCGCGGGTTCGCCGCGTGGCGTGAGAAGCAGATGGAGGCGAAGTGATGGCCACTACCAAACCCAAGAAACCAAAATGCCGCACCTGCGGCGGCTACTGCGGCAAGAAAAAAGGCCAAAGCTGCCAGTTTGCGGCCAACGAAGCAAAGCGGCGATCTGATGCGCTGTGGGGCGCGCTGACAGCAGGCATGAGAAAGGATGCCCAATGATCACCAAGGAACAACTCACTGAACTCCACGCAGCGGCCGAGGCTGCGCACCGGCCCGGCGTCTTCTGGTATCAGCAGGACATGCTGGAGCGATTCACAAGGCATTTCACCGGCGCAGAGCTCGACGCAACCTACATCGCCGCAGCCAACCCGGCCACCGTCCTGGCTCTGATGGCCGACAACGAAGCCAAGGCCGCGCGCATCGCAAAGCTGGAGCAGGAGCAGGAGCACGACCACTGGAAGGCCAAGCACGACAATCAAGTGCAGCGCGCCCGCATCCTGCTGGAGCGACCTGACATGCCACTGGAGCGCGTAAAGGCATATGAGCGCTATGCAGCGCTGGAGCAGGACGCGGCGCGGTATCGGGAACTGCGTGATGGGCTGGTATCTGGCGAGCTGGAAAACAACCCCATGGGCGAGGCGATGTATGAGCTTGGGAAACGCGTATGCGGGGAACGCGGCCCTGATGCCATTCCAACAGCAGCAGAATTCGACGCGGCCATCGACGCCGCGATGACCACCCAGGCCGCCACCGAGCGGCCTTAGTTTTTGGAGAACCCCATGCAAATAATCGGACTCGCCGGCCCGAAGAAATCCGGCAAAGACACCATCGCTGACCACCTCGTTGCAAAGCATGGCTTCGTTAAAGTCGGTTTCGCCGACAAGATCAGGGAGGAACTGCGCGCAGCCTACCCTGCCCTGGCGATTGACACATTCGAAGATCAAACATTTAAAGACGTCAATGACAATTTCCTCGCCCTTGGGTACTGCGAGAATCAGGGTTTCATTGATTGGCTGAGGCATCGACCAATAGCGGAGAAATTCGCCGAGCTGCGTGAGTCACGTTCTCCGCGGTGGCTCCAGCAACAATGGGGCGACTACCGGCGCGCGACGGCTGGGTGGGATTATTTTATCTGCGCGGTGCGCGAGAAGATCGAAGCCTCTGCGGCTCCGGTTGTCGTGTCCGGGCTGCGCTACGCCGCCAGCGCACCGATCCCGACAGCAGAGGCCGACCTGATCCGACAACTGGGCGGCTGGGTCTGGCACATCGACCGGCCAGGATATGAGGCGTCAGCAGAGCATTCGACCGAAATCGCACTGCCCCGTCACCCGCGCGACCTCACTATCGACAACGACTGCGATGTCGAGACGCTGCTCGAAGTCGTCGAACTGACGATAGGGGCGCTCGCATGACGCAGACAACCCAACGCACCAATAGGTCGCCCACGATGGCGGCCTTGTTGTTTCCGCAGGTCGTGCCGAAGCGCATGCGCACCCTGCCCTCTACACACCATCCGGAGCGGCACAACAATGGCCAGTCGTTCAGCCCGGCGCACTGGCCGCGGATGCACTCATCACATGAAATGACTTAGGAAGCGACATGGATAAATTCGAGGCCGCCAAAAAACTGCTTTGCAGCCCGCGACGTGTTGCGGAATTGTGCCGCGATAGAGTCATCCGGGCCAAGAAACCAGGGAAATCATGGGTGATCAGCCAACAAGCGATTGATGATTATTTGAACAGCACCGAAAATCAGAGGTGCGGAAGTGCGGTGCAGGAGAATAAGCAATGGCAGTCTACCGCAGAGGCAATATCTATTGGGCCGACGTCACAACAGCAAGTGGCCGACGAATTAAGCGGTCGCTTGGAACAACTGACAGGCTCGCAGCACAAGAAGCGCACGACAAACTTAAGCACGATCTCTGGAAGATCGAGAAACTTGGCGAAAAGCCGCTAAGGACATGGGAGGAGGCCGCGTTGCGTTGGCTGGATGAAAAGGTGACAAAGCGTACTCTTCAGGGTGATGCTGAGATGATTAAGCGGTACACAACCATCTTCAGAAGCCGCTATATCCATGAGCTTACCGCCGATGACATTCATAGAGCTGCAAAGCGACTGTCCGGTGGCGATGTGGCCTATAACCGTTATCTGGCGCTGATGCGTGCAATTCTGAAGCGCGCCGAGCGTCACTGGCAGTGGATAGACCGCGCCCCTGCCCTCATTCTGAAGCCCGAAGCAAAGCGCCGCATTCGCTGGCTTACACCTCAGGAAGCGGAGAGGCTGCTGGGGGAGCTGCCCCCCCACCTTTCCGCCATGGCCGGGTTTAGCTTGCAAACTGGATTGCGGAAGTCGAACGTGACTGGCCTCAAGTGGTCGCAGATCGACATGGCACGACGGTTAGTTTATGTGGACGGAGATGATTTTAAGAATGGCAACGATCACTCGGTTCCGCTAAATGACTCCGCCGTCGCCATCGTGCGTTCGCAAATGGGCAAGAATCAGGAATATGTTTTCGCTTACAAGGGAAGCCCTATTGTTCAAGTCAATACTAAAGCATGGCGTGCGGCGCTCGTTCGTGCGGGCATCGAAAACTTTCGATGGCATGACTTAAGACATACGTGGGCGTCTTGGCTCGCACAGGCTGGAACGCCTATGCATGTTTTGCAGGAGCTGGGCGGCTGGGAGTCGCCGGAGATGGTGCAGCGCTATGCCCACTTATCCAAGGAACACTTGGCGGAGTACGTGGGGAGGCTTCACGGTACAAATTCACCTACATCGGAAGCAGAAAGGAAAACGGGCTAGAAGCCAGTGGCATCTAACCCGTTGTTTTCCTTACTAAATTCTGGTGCCGGCGGCAGGAATCGAACTCGCGACCCCCTGATTACAAGTCAGGTGCTCTACCAACTGAGCTACACCGGCGAAGAGAGGCGTATTATGTCGCGCCTCAATGGCTTTGGCAAGCCGTTAACGCGTCTTTTTCTGCACTTTTTTATGCGGCTTTTTGGCGCTCTTGCCAACCACTTTGTTTTTGCTGGTTTTTTTGGCCGAAGCTTTATGCGCAGGGCGCTTTGCGGCTTTGGCTGAGTGGCGCGGCTTTTTGATCGTCGATTTTTTAACAGTCGATTTTGCCGCTGGCTTGGCTGCCACCTTGCCGTGGCGCGCTTGTTTGGCGCTGATAGTCTTGGCTTGGCGCTTGCCGTGCTTGCCGGCTTTCGCCTTCGGCTTGCCTTTGGCCTGACGCGCCGGCTTGGCTTGTTGGCTGGAACGCACCGGTTCGGCAGTCTGAACGGTTTTAGCGGGAGCCGCCTTGCGCGCGGGCTTGCTCGCCGGGGCCATCTGCACATCGCCCGGCAGCGGCATGTCTTCTGGTTCGGCCAGGCTGGCCGGGCTGATCAGCGCCAGGCTTAAGGCCAGCGCAATGGTGTGCGTTGCGAATTTCATGATAAGGGATCTAATGCTCTCTGGAATGAAACGGGCCGCGCGTTGCGCCGCCAAAACCCGCATACTAGCACGGTGTTTCCCGCGTTTAGGCGGAAATTGATCGCAACGGACTGCTCTCACCCACGAGGCGGACTGATTTTTCTTGCCGCAGCGCGCCATCGGCGCGCCCCGTATGCTATACCCACAGTGCAATGCCAGTGTAATTGGCCCTGCCGTCGCTTTCTCCGCTCGCTTTCCCTTTCCTGACACGCAATGGAAACAGCATGCCTCAACCCAAAATTTTATTGGTGGACGATAGCGCCACCAATAGCCTGATGGTCCGTACCTTTGTTGAAGACCTGGGGTATCAATGCGACCTTGCCTGCAATGGCCGGGAGGCCGTCTCCATATGCAAGGAAGTTGGTTACGACCTGATTTTGATGGACATCATCATGCCGGTGATGAACGGACTGGAAGCCACGAAGGAGCTGCGGACACTCTTCGGCGAACACTGGGTTCCCATCATTTTCCTGACGGGCCTGAGTCAGCAAAAAGATCTGATAGAGGGGCTCAAAGCCGGCGGCGACGACTACCTGACCAAACCGGTCAGTCCGGACTTATTAACGGCCAAGATCCAGGTATTCTTGCGCATCGCCCAAATGCAGCGACAGATCAACCAGGACGCCGTGCGCCTGGAACGCTACTTCCTCGACAATGAACGAGAACAAAGCTACGCGCTGGAACTGATTGAGCGCCTGAACCGGCAGCAATTGGAACTACCCTCGCATGTCTGGCGCCATTTGCGCCCCGCTTCGCAGTTCAACGGCGATCTGGTCTGCTATGCGCGTTCCGGTGGACGAGAATACTTGATGCTGGCCGACTGCACCGGCCACGGCTTGACCGCCGCGATCAGCGCCATTCCCGCAGTGGAGTGCTTTTACGATCTTGCTCAGGAACAGGCCGCGCTGGGCGACATTGCGGCGGCAATCAACGACAAGTTGCACCGCCTGCTGCCCTTTGGCCGCTTCGTGGCCGGCATTATCATTGCGATCGACGCGGCCTCCCAATGCCTGCAAGTCTGGAACGGCGGCATTCCTTGTGCATTGATGTTTGATCCGCAGGGCCGCAAGATCAAACAGTTCCGCTCCGAGCACCCTCCTTTGGGGATTTTGGCGGCGCGGCAGTTTGATCGATCGTTGGAAACCAGCGTGCTGCGCCCGGAGCATGCGCTGATCGTTTGCTCGGACGGAATTACCGAGGCCCAGGCTGAGAATGGCCGAATGTTTGGCCTGGACGGGGTCATCAAAGCGGCTGAGGCCGGCTGGCCGGGCCGGGTTGGCAATACCATACTGCAAGCGCTGCAGCGGCATCGTCAAAACGAAGCCATGCTGGACGATGCATCGTTGTTGGTGGTTCGTTCCCCCGCGCATGCAAGCAAGCCTGAGGGGGAGGCCGGACACGAGACAAAGGACCGCTCTCGCTGGCACGATGCCTGAAAACCAGCTCAAATCTGCCGCGTTTCGGCGATGCGGCATTAAAAACATACTCAAAATGCGCCTGTAGCACTCGCGCATTCCTCTTTATGCACTTTTTGCCTTTCCCTCGCTCGCGCGGCTTTGAACAGGCTAAGAGCCCCTCCCCGTCTTGATTCGATGGCGTTATGGCAACATAATCCGCTTTTTCATAAACGGCTTCTCATTTATATGACCAAGGAATTTGAGCGCCAACCGCTGCCCTTGCCGGGCGGCCATGAAAAAGTGCTGCTGCACTCCTGCTGCGCGCCCTGCTCCGGCGAGGTCATGGAGGCCATGCAGGCTTCCGGCATAGACTTCACTATTTTTTTCTACAACCCAAACATCCACCCGCTGAAAGAGTACGAGCTGCGCAAGAACGAGAACATCCGCTTTGCCGAACAGTTCGGCATTCCTTTCGTGGATGCGGATTATGACCGCGACAACTGGTTCGAGCGCGCCAAGGGCATGGAAAACGAGCCGGAGCGCGGCATCCGCTGCACCATGTGCTTCGACATGCGCTTTGAACGCACCGCTCTGTACGCGCATGAGCACGGTTTTCCGGTGATCACCAGTTCTTTGGGAATTTCGCGCTGGAAGAATATGCAGCAGATCAACGACTGCGGCGTGAGGGCCGCCGCGCGCTACCCCGGCCTGATCTATTGGGAATACAACTGGCGCAAGGGCGGCGGCTCCGCGCGCATGATAGAAATCAGCAAGCGCGAACAGTTCTACCAACAGGAATATTGCGGCTGCGCCTATTCCCTGCGCGACAGCAACCGCCAGCGTCGCGAAGCCGGCCGCGCGCCCATCCGTCTAGGCGTCAAATACTATGGCGATGAAGACGACCAGGCTTGAAGCGCCGCTGCCTCATTCCTCAATTTCACGCGCATAGCGCACCAGCGCCTGCAAGAGCTGGGCGAAGCGGCGCGCGGCCAGGTTGCCGTCCGAAGGCGTGAGCCAGGTGCTGCTGATTTCCAGTTGGATGGCCGGCACGCCCAGCCGGGAAGCGAACTTGGCGATGGTCTGGTGCTTGGACGCGGCAAAGTAATTATCCGAAACATTCAGCACGCCCTGTTGCCGCAGGCTTAGCTCCAGTCGTTGTTGCAATTCCGGCTTGCCTAGCAGCGAGGCCCCGTTCAAGGTGCCGAAGTCCACGTCGTAAGGCCGGTATGGATGGCTGCCGTGCAGGTCCAGCACCAGCAGCGGGCGTCGATCCGCAATCAACGCCGCCAGCTTGCGCTTGAAGGCGTTGTCGTCGTCGTAATTGGGATCGGCCGGCGCGGCGCGGGTGGTATAGATCGCGGTGGCGCCGGCCAGTTGATGCAGCATCGCCGCCAAGGCCGCGGTGCCTCCTCCATCGGAGAAACGGTATTGTCCTTCGCGGAACGGGCTGGTGGCGTGCGGCGCGGTCACGATGATGGGACGAGCGCCTTCCCGCACCGCAAACCAAGGCTCGCCGTTTTGCGGCGGTCTGTCCTTGGCGGCGTCCGCCTTCTGTTGCAACTGGATGGCCTCTACAATGTGAGCGGGTTCGATGATGGCCCGCGCAGGCGGCGATTTGCCGATGGCGGGCGCCATCGACAGCGCCAGGACCAGAACCCCTACTGCCAGCTTGACTCTCACCGCTCCCCTCCCCGTGAATACGAGCCGCATGCTCGATCTTTGCTGGACCGGGCCGGCGCCGCTTGGTTCTGCGCACCGGCCCGGAATAGCGGCGCTAGAATACAGGCTTCCGCGCAGTGAGCAGCAACAGGGCCGGGCGGCGCGCGTGCGGGCGCAAACCGTCTTGACGCGCCATCGCCCCCTCGTCCGGCGCGGGCTCGCCCAGATGAAGCAATTGGAAACCGGCGCCTGACAAGCCGGCCACATAGCTTTCCACTGTGCGGTGATGCTTGATCACGCCGTCGACAAACCAGCGGGTTTCGCGCGCGCCCTGCTGAAAATACGCGTCCAGCGTCCAATGCGCCTGCCGTCCGGCCTCGTCCAGCGCCCAACCTTGCGGGCTCGCAGTGCAAACCGGATGCTCCACCGTCAGCGCGAACACGCCGCCGGGCCGTAAAGCGGCGAACACGCGCGCCGCCACGGCGGCGTAATCCGCCACGTAATGCAAGACCAGCGACGACACCGCCAGATCATAAGCGCCCGCAGGCGGCTGAAAGTCCTCGATGCCGGCGCACAGGTATTGAATGCCGGAATCCCGTGTGCGCGCTCGCGCCTGCTCCAGCATGCGTTCGGACAAATCCACCGCGGTGACGCTGGCCGCGCCTTGGGCGCGCGCCCAACGGGCGAAATCGCCAAAGCCGCAGCCCAGGTCCAGCACGTCGGCGCCGGACAGCGGCGGCAGCGCATCGCGCAAGGCGGGCTGTTCCAAGGCGCCGTTCAGGCCGCTATCGTTGTCGCGCAAAGCTTGGTATTGGGAGAAAAAGACCGGATGGTCATAAATGTTTTGCTGCATTTGGAGGCTCCGTAAAGACTTAAGGGAAGCGCTCCAGGGCGACGCGCGGCTATGCCGACGCGCAAAAGCGAGCCCAGCCGTTCCCGGCTTGGCGCGCGTCTTCTCTCATCCGGACTTTCACCGTCGGCTTCGGCTTCGCACCGAATCTGCTGACCCGCGCATCGTGGAAACGATGGCGCGGCGCTCGCGGGCTCGCCGCCGGCATGCGCCGCGGCTTACCGCCGGAGGGGAGTTTCACCCCGCCCTGAAGACGGGCACAGGATAAAGGCGGCGCCAGGGTTGGACAAGCCCGGCCGCATCGCGCATAGTCTGCGCATTCTGATTGCGATGGAGCAAGGCATGACCCTGAAACCGCCAGTCTGGCTGGCTTTTGTCCTGAGCGCCGGCACCGCCTTCGCCGCGCCCGCGCCGGCAGCCCAAACCGAGATCAATCACCTGCTGGACTATCTGGCCAAATCCGGATGCGAGTTCAATCGAAATGGCAGTTGGTACGGCTCCAAGGAGGCCCGCGACCATCTGAACGACAAATACCAGTATCTGCTGAAAAAAGACTGGGTGAGCAACACGGAAAGCTTCATCGAACGTGCCGCCACGCAGAGCAGCATCAGCGGCAAGGCCTACCAAGTGCGTTGCGGCGCGGCGCAGCCGGTGGCCAGCGCCGCCTGGCTCAAAGCGGAGCTGAGCCGCTATCGTCAGCGGAAATAGCGGGCAGGCCGGGAATCCCGGCCTGCCGCAGCGCCACGCAGCTGTTATAATCGCCGCTTTCCTGTAATCCAGTGTTCTTTTCCCGATGACTGCTGCCCAGCTGCTGGCCCAACTCAAGGCCGACCTGCCCTCCTGCCTGATCCGCGATCGCCACGTTTTGCGCCGCAAACTGAGCGACGCCGCCGAGCGACTGAAGAAAAACCAGCCTGCGGACAAGCAACTGGCCGATATTCAGGCTCAGATCGAACGCTCCGCCGCCAAGGTGGCCGCGCGCCGCGCCCACCTGCCCAAGCCCGACTTCGACGACGCCTTGCCGGTCAACCAGAAACTGGCCGACATCAAAACCGCGATCGAGCGCCACCAGGTGGTGATCATCTGCGGCGAAACCGGCTCCGGGAAAACCACCCAACTGCCCAAAATCTGCCTGGAGCTGGGCCGCGGCGTGCACGGACTGATCGGCCACACCCAGCCGCGTCGTCTGGCCGCGCGCTCAGTCGCCAGCCGCATCGCTCAAGAGCTGAAATCCACGCTGGGCGAACACGTCGGCTTCAAGGTGCGCTTCACCGACAAGCTCTCGGAAAAGTCCGTGATCAAGCTGATGACCGACGGCATCATGCTGGCGGAAACCCAGACCGACCGCTACCTGGAAGCCTACGACACCATCATCATCGACGAGGCGCACGAACGCAGCCTCAACATCGATTTCCTGCTGGGCTATCTGAAACAGCTGCTGCCGCGCCGGCCGGACCTGAAGGTGATCGTCACCTCGGCCACCATCGACGCCGACCGCTTCTCCCGCCATTTCGACGGTGCGCCCGTGATTGAAGTCTCCGGCCGCACCTATCCGGTGGAAGTGCGTTACCGCCCGCTGGCGCAGCGCGACGAAGACGAGCGCGAAGTGGAAATGGAAGGCGCCATCGTCGACGCCGTCGACGAACTGTCGCGCCAGGGCCCGGGCGATATGCTGGTCTTCCTGCCTGGCGAGCGCGAGATCCGCGAAACCGCGGAAAAGCTGCGCAAGGCCGGCATTCGCGGCTACGAGATCCTGCCCTTGTTCGCGCGGCTGTCCAACGAGGACCAGCAGAAGATATTCAAGCCGTCCGGCGGACGCCGCATCGTGCTGGCCACCAATGTGGCCGAGACCTCGCTAACGGTGCCCGGCATCAAATACGTGATCGACACCGGACAGGCGCGCATCAACCGCTACAGCCCGCGCGCCAAGGTGGAACAGCTGCAAGTGGAGAAAATTTCCCAGGCGGCGGCGCGTCAGCGCGCTGGCCGTTGCGGCCGTGTCGAGGCCGGCATCTGCGTACGCCTGTACAGCGAAGACGACTTCAATCAACGCCCGGCGTTCACCGATCCTGAAATCGTCCGCTCCAACCTGGCCGCGGTCATTCTGCGCATGGCCGCGCTGCGGCTGGGCAAGGTGGACGCCTTCCCCTTCCTGGAAGCGCCCAGCAGCCGTCTGATCGCCGACGGCTACCAAGTGCTGACCGAGCTGGGCGCGGTGGACGACAAGGGGGAATTGACCAGTGTGGGCAAAGAGCTGGCGCGGATTCCAGTGGACCCCAAGGTGGGCCGCCTGCTGCTGGCCGGCCGCGACTTCGGCTGCGTGCGCGAAGTACTGATCATTGCCGCAGCCTTGAGCGTGCAGGACCCGCGCGAGCGTCCGTTCGAAGCGCGCGAAGCGGCCGAACGCGCCCAAGCGCGTTTCAACGACGAGAAGTCGGACTTCCTGTCCTTCCTGCACCTTTGGGATTTCTTCTCCGACGCGCTCAAGCACAAGAAATCCAACCGTCTGCTGATCAACACCTGCCACGAGCACTTCCTGTCCCACCTTCGCCTGCGCGAGTGGCGGGAACTGCACGCGCAGCTGGCCGACATCGCCAGTGAGCTGGGCCTGATCAAACGCGAGCAGGCCCACGCCGACGCCGAACAGCCGGATGCGCAAATGACGCAGAAGAAGCGCCAGCAGCTGGACGCCGTCGCTTATGAAAACCTGCACAAGGCGCTGGTAACAGGCTTGATCGGCAATCTGGGCATGAAAAACCAGGAAAGCGACGACTACCAAGGCACTCGCGGCGTTAACTTCCACGTGTTTCCCGGTTCCGGCCTGAAAAAAGCCAAGCCTAAATGGCTGGTGGCGGCGGAACTGGTGGAAACCACCCGTCTTTACGCCCGCTGTGTGGCCAAAATCGAGCCTGAGTGGGTGGAAAAGCTGGCGCCGCACCTGGTCAAATACCACTATTTCGACCCGCACTGGGAAAAGAGCCGCGGCGAAGTAGTGGCCAGCGAGCGCGTCACTCTCTACGGCCTGACCCTGGTGCCTCGCCGGCCGGTGAGCTATGGTCGCATCGCGCCGGTAGAAGCGCGCGAGCTGTTCATCCGCGGCGCGCTGGTGAACATGGAATACGTCAGCAACGCGCCCTTCTTCCAACGCAATCAGCAACTGATCCGCGAAGTGGAGCAGCTGGAACACAAGGCCCGCCGCCAGGACGTGCTGGTGGACGAGGAAGCACTGTTCGCTTTTTACAGCGAGCGGATCCCGGCGGAGGTGGTGGACGCGGCCAGCTTCGAAGCCTGGCGCAAGGAAGCGGAAAAGACCGACGCCAAGCTCTTGCATCTGACGCGCGAAGAACTGATGCGCCACGCCGCGCAGCATGTCACCGAAAACCAGTTTCCGGAATGGCTGGAGCTGGAAGACGGCCGCCTCAAGCTGCGTTACCGCTTCGAACCCAATCACCCGCTGGACGGCGTCACCCTGGACGTGCCTCTGGCCATCCTCAACCGCTTGCAACCGGCGGCTTTCGAATGGCTGGTGCCCGGCATGGTGCGCGAAAAGCTGCAACAGCTGATCAAGGGCCTGCCCAAGCAAATCCGCCGTTGCTGCGTGCCGGTGCCGGACTTCGTCACCCGTTTCCTTAGCGGCAACCCGGACCCACAACAGCCTATCGCGCCGCAGCTGGCGCGCTTCATCCTGCGCGAGACCGGCGGCGTCAAGGTGGACATCGACGATTTCCGCGCCCAGGAGCTGCCGGCTCATCTGCTGTTCAACTTCCGCGTCATCGACGACGGCAAGCAGGAAATTGGACTGGGACGCGATCTGCTGGCGCTGCAAAAGCAGTTCGGCCAGGCCGCCCAACTGACTTTCCGCGATACGAGCGCGGAATTCGAGCGCGACGAGGTCAGCAGCTGGGACTTCGGCGAACTGCCGGAAAGCATACAGTTTGCCCGCGGCCGCCAGCAGTTGACCGGCTATCCGGCCTTGACGCTGGAACAAGATAAGGTGGCGATTCGCCTGTTCGACACCCAGCTGGTAGCTGAGCGCCATCACCGCCAGGGCGTGATCCGCCTGCTGCAGCTGCAGTTGAAGGAACAAATGAAGCAGCTGTCCAAGGGCCTGCCCGGCATGACCCAACTGGGCCTGCAGCTGCGCGCAGTGGCCAATGTCGACGAATTATTGGCCGACGCCATCGCCTGCATCTGCGACCGCGCTTTCATTGGCGACGACGCGCTGCCGCGCAACGAGAAAGCCTTCAACGACCAGAAAACCCGCGCCCGCACTCGCTTGCCGGCTGTCATTCAGGCGGTGACCCAGTACCTGGGTCAAGTGGCCGCGGAATACGGCCCGCTCAGCGTCAAGATGCAGAAACACAAGCTGGGTTACGAGTTGCAGCAGCAATTGGCCAAGCTGGTTTACAAGGGTTTCATGGCCGCCACGCCGTGGAGCCAGCTGCCCCATTTGCCGCGCTATATGCGCGCGATGGGCCTGCGCATGGACAAGCAGCCGGCCAACCCGCAGCGCGACGGCCAGCGCGGTGCGGAAATACGCGATCTATGGCAGAAATGGGAAACCCGGGTGGCAGAGGACAACGAGGCGGAAGGCGCGTCTCAGGCCCTGCTCGATTTCCGCTGGCAGATCGAAGAACTGCGCGTCAGCCTGTTCGCCCAGGAGTTGAAAACGCCGTACCCGGTATCCGCCAAACGGCTGTTGAAGCTGTGGAGCGAGCTGCCGCGCTAAGAACTTGTTCAAGGTCTGCTGCGCTTCAGCGATACGGCGTTGAAAGCGACTTCGAAATGCACATGTACCGTATGTGCATTCCGCTTTCTCAGCCGTTTTCGCCTTGTCTCGTCCTGGCTTGCGAGACTTTGAACAGACTCTGAGCCCCAGACCCCGAACTCGCACGACAAAACGGCGGCGTCGATAAGGACGCCGCCGTTTTTCCATGCGCGCTTCAATGCACAGGATGGGACAAGCCCGGCTTATCGCCCCAGGCCAGCAAAAACAGGCCCATCGCCAGGCCAATCAGGCAGAAAATCATCAGATAGCCGGCCAGCGCCAGCGAACTCGCCTCCATCCACACCGACAGCAGCACCGGCGTGAAGCCGCCCACCACCGCGTAGGCCACATTGTAGGAAAAAGACAGGCCGCTAAAGCGGATGGGCGCGGGGAAGGCGCGCACCATCAGATAAGGCACCGCGCCGACGATGCCGGCGGCAAAGCCTGTCAGCGTGTACAGCGGGCGCAGCCAGCTCGCGTCCTGCCCCATGGTCTGATAGAAACACCAGCTGCTAACGCCCAACAGCAGGCTGCCCACGGTAAACACCGGCCCGCCGCCAAAACGGTCCGCCGCCAGGCCGGCCACAATGCATCCCACGCTCAGCGCGACAATGGCCAGGCTGTTGGCGAACAGCGCCTCCACCGGCGGCACGCCAAACTGTTTTTGCAGAAAAGTGGGCGTCATCAGGATCACCACCACGATGGTGACCGACAGCATCGCGGTGGCCGCCATGGACAGAGCCATGCCAAGGCGATGGCCCCGCAGCGCCGCCTTCAGGGGCAGCTCGGCGGACAGCGCCTTGCGCGCCTGCATTTCGCTGAAAACCGGAGTCTCGTGCAGCCAGCGGCGCAGATACATCGCCACCAGGCCGAACACCCCGCCTATCAGGAAGGGAATCCGCCAGGCGCCGTCCTCCAGCTGCTGCGGCGTGAAAGCCAGGTTCATCGCCATCGCGATCAGCGAGCCAAACAGAATACCTATGGTCAGCCCCGAGGTGATGATGCCGCAAGCCAGACCCGTGCGGCGCGACGGCGCGTGCTCCGCGACGAAAACCCAGGCGCCCGGCACCTCCCCGCCAATGGCCGCGCCCTGCAACACGCGCAGCAGTAGCAGCAAGATCGGCGCCCACACCCCTATGCTCTGGTAGGTGGGCAGCAGGCCCATCGCCAGCGTAGGCAGCGCCATCAACACGATGCTGAGCGTGAACATGCGTTTGCGGCCAAACAGGTCGCCGAAGTGCGCCATGACGATGCCGCCCAGCGGCCGCGCCAGATAGCCGGCGGCGAAGATGCCGAACACCTGCAATTGACGCAGCCAGCCCGGAATGTCCTGCGGGAAGAACAGCTTCCCCAATACCAGGGCGAAAAACACGTAAATGATGAAATCGTAAAACTCAAGCGCCCCGCCCAGCGAGGCCAGGCCCAGCGTCTTGCAGTCGTTGCGGTTCAGTTTTCGCGTGTGCGCCGCTTCGGCGCTCGCGGTTTGAGTCATATCGGGTCCTTTCCGCGACCAAGATCGCAATCGCCCTCCCCGCCGCGCGGCGCGAAGGGCTGCGCGTTTATTTTTTGAAGGGGTTGATCGTCGGCGCGTCCTCGTGCTGGACAATGCCGAAGCTGCTGCGGATCAGCGAATTGAGCATGGGCTGGCGATGGCGTATCCACAGCGAAGTCGGCACCGGCCGGCAACCCATTCTCGCCTTGGGCTCCAACGCGGTGCGGCCGAAAATCACCCGCCGTCCGCCGGCGGCCAGCGCCGACTCAATCGCCGAATGCAGCAGGCGCAGATAGAGCGGCAGCTCCTTGGCCGCGGCGCGATCAAAGCCGATCTGCGCGGCGGTGATCTCCTCGCCGTTTTTCAGGATCAGCAAAAAGCCCAGCAGCGCGCGGTCGCGCCACAGGCCGCGCAGCTCCGCCCGCTCCGGCCCCAGCGCGGCCATCCGCCGCCAGTATTCCGCGCTCACCGTGACCGGCCGCAATGTGGCATTGTCTTGCACCGCCAGGTAGAGCTGCTGCATCCGCTCCGCCTGCGCGTCCACCTGCTGCGGCGTCATCACGCCGATTTCGCAACCGGCGGCTTCTATCGGCTTGAAAATCTGCTGGCGGATGCCGCTGCGGTATTTGGAGGTCATGCCGGCCAAGTAGTCGTCGTAAACGCGCCAGCCCTCGGCCAGCGGCAGCACCATATTGGGCTCTGTTTCCAAGGTACTGTAGCTGAGCTTGCCCAGCGCCCGACTGTCTTCCCGCGCTGTTTCGTCCATGTCCTTGACCAGCACGAAGTCGATCTGGCCGTTGAGCTTCTCCGCGCGGCGGATGCGGTAGAGGATCTCCGCTACCGCCTGCCAGCGGGTCTGCGGGTCCAGGTCCTCGGCGAAAGCCGCGCCGTCCAAGCCGTAGCTGAGCATATTGCCGCAGACCAGCAGCCGTTGCCGCAGCTTGGGCTTGAGATTTTGCGCCAGCGCGGCGCGCAGCGAACCTTCCGGCCGCGGTCCGGGGTGAGCGTGCATGGTTTCCAGGCTCACTTCCAATAGCTGCATCGCCACCGCCGCCACCGGTTCGCCGTCGCGATAGGCCAGCGCGTAGCGCACGTCGAAGTTGGCGAGCTCGGACTGCTCGAGCGCGCGCCAGTAATCGCGGGACATCAGCAGCCCGTGCCGGGCCGCCAGTTGATCCCAGTGTTGTCCGTTCAGGAAATCTATACGTTCGGAGAAGGCGAAATTCAGCGCGCTGGCTTGCCGCAAACGGCGGCGCAGCGTCCAGCCGTCGCCCAGTTGGCGGGCCAGTTGTTTGATTTTCTTGCTCATGGCTTGGGGCGTAGAAGACTGGTTCTATGATTGACAATCATTCCAGTGTGCCGCAATGCCAAAAGGGCAACAAGCATTCCTCAACGCGCGCCATCGGCCAGCAAGCGTCGGTAGCGCTCTGGGGAATAGCCCAGTTGCTTGTTGAACATCGCGATGAAGGCCGACGCGGTGCCATAGCCCAGATCGGCGGCGATGTCCTGCACCGGACGCCCTTCGCGCAGCCAGGCCAGGGCCCTGAGCAAGCGCACCCGGTTGCGCCACTGGACAAAGCTCATGCCCAGTTCGCGTTGAAAATGGCGCGCCAGCGTGCGCTCGGTGCCGTGCACGCGCTGTGCCCACTGCGCCAAGGTGGCCGCATCGGCCGGATTGTCCCGGATGGCGGCCAGGATGGGCGCCAATTGACGATGGCGGCTATCCGGCAGATAGCTATCCTGGTGGCCGGCCTGGGACAGCCGCGCCAGCAGCAGCTCGGCCTGGCGCCGATCCCACGGGTCCCGGATCGACGTGACGCCGCGCTGGCAGAAGTCATCCAGCAGCGCTCGCAGCAAGGGCGTTTGCGGAATCAGGCAGGGATGGGCGGGCAAGCCGGCGGCCTGCTCGGCGCCGACGTAGACCGAGGTGTAGCGCATGGCCTGACGCACCGAAGCGGAATGGCGAATCCCGGCCGGCACCCAGATCAGAAACTCCGCCGGCGCCGCCAACGCGCGCTCGGCCTGACCAGGCTCGATCAAGCTCAGCTCTATCACGCCCAGACTAATGCAGTTCAATTGCCCCCAGGGATGGCTGTGCGGCGAAAACTCCGTTTGCGGCGTCAGCTGGTCGTAGCGCAGGTGGATGGGCGCCGGTTCCGGCAAGCCTTGGTCCAGTTCTGAGTAGTCCAATTTGTCGGTTTCCCGCTATCGTCTTGTCTGTTTTGCATTATATGCATTGAATCAGACAGCGGTACACTGCCTACCGTCAATGCTTTTCTGTACTCTCTACCGCGCGTCGGAACGAGAGCCGCATCCGGAGCCCTACCCATGAACTCATTGTTTCCCATGCTGGCAGTGATGATCTGGTCCGCCAACACCGTGGTGTCCAAAGCCGCGGCCCAGGCGCTGGATCCCGCCGCCATTTCCTTCTACCGCTGGCTGTTGGCCGCCTTGATTCTCACCCCGCTGAGCCTGCGGCCGATGCTGCGCCAATGGCACGCCATTCGCCCCTGGCTGGGTCGCTTCGCCATATTGGCCGCGCTCGGCATGGTGATGTACCAATGTCTGGCTTATTACGCCGCGCACAGCACCAGCGCCACCAATATGGGCGTGATCTGCGCCTTGATCCCGCTGCTGGGTCTGGCGCTGAACGCGACCGTCTTCCGTCAGCCCACCGGCGCGCACGCGTTGTTCGGCGTGGCGGTGTCCTTGCTGGGCGTGCTGTATCTGCTGGGCCAGGGGCGGCCGCTGGACCTGATTAGCGGCGGCGTGAACCGCGGCGACGCGCTGATGCTGGCCGGCTCCGTCTCCTACGCGCTGTACGGCATTCTGCTGCGCCGCTGGGCGCCGCCCTTCGGCAGCTGGACCAATCTATACATCCAGGTATTGCTGGCCGTGCTGATGCTGGTGCCGGTGGCGATGAGCGCGGACAGCCTGGCGGTGCCGCTGCAAGGCGCCGGCCTGGTCGCCTTCGCCGGGATCGCCTCCTCGGTGCTGGCTCCGTATCTGTGGATGCGCGGCATCCAGAGCCTGGGCAGCGAGCGCACCGCCATCTTCATGAATCTGCTGCCCTTGTTCACCGCCTTGATCGCCAGCGCGCTGCTGGGCGAAACCATCCATGATTACCACTGGCTGGGTGGCGGGCTGATCCTGCTGGGCGTCAGCCTGAGCCAGGGCGGCTGGGCCAAATTGCGCAGTCTCGCCCGTTCCGCGGCCTGAGAGCGCGTTCACGATCTCGCGAGTTAAGGCGAAAACGAGCGAAAAATCGGAATGGTCGAGGGGTACATGAGCATTTTGGGCTCGTACTCACCGTGCAACGCTTCACGACGCGCCGCAGATCGTAAACAGGTTCTGAGCGCCCATTCCGCCGCCGCGTCCGGGCTCCACGGCCGGCGCGGCGGGATTGCCGCGGCCCCGCTTATCGCCTAAGCTCTGTAACAAAACCGCAGCCGGCGCGGCCGGCCATGACAACCTCTCTACCGTGGAACCCAAAACCATGTGCCAGTTAATGGGCATGAATTGCAATACTCCAACCGACATCCTGTTCTCCTTTGAGGGCTTTCACCGTCGCGGCGGCCAGACCGACCACCACGCCGACGGCTGGGGCATCGCCTTTTTCGAGAACAAGGGCTGCCGTATCTTCCTGGACGACAAACCGTCCGTGGAATCGCCGGTGGCCCACTTGGTGCGCAACTATCCGATCAAATCGGAAAACGTGATCGCCCATATCCGCAAAGCCACCCAAGGCGAGGTCAACCTGGCCAACACCCACCCCTTCATGCGAGAAATGTGGGGTCGCTACTGGATCTTCGCCCACAACGGCAACCTGGAAAACTTCCAGCCCGAGGCCGGCAGCCATTACAACCCGGTGGGCAGCACCGACTCCGAACGGGCGTTCTGCCACCTGATGGAGCGGCTGCGCGCCAAATGGTGCCAGCAACCGCAGCTGGACGAATTATTCGCCGAAGTGGCGCGGCTGGCGGCGGAGATCTCCAACCACGGCGTGTTCAACTTCATGCTGAGCAACGGCGAGGTGTTGTTCGCCCACTGCTCCACCCATCTGCACTACATCATCCGCCAGGCGCCGTTCAACACCGCGCATTTGGTGGACGACGACGTTAGCGTGGATTTCGCCTCGGTCACCACCCCGCACGACCGCGTGGCGGTGATCGCCACCCAACCGCTGACCGACAACGAAAACTGGACGCAACTCGCCCCCGGCGAGCTGCTGCTGTTCCGCGACGGCTCCCCGCTGTCGCAACACCTGCCCGGCTGAACGCCCGCCGACAAGCCATTGCCGCCGGTGTTATGCTGGCGGCAATGTCTTGTTCTACGAGGCCGCCATGCAGCGATTCGACTTCAGCTACGCCCCATTCGACGCCCTGAGTCCGGACGAACGCCTGCGCCTGGAGGCTTGCGCCGACATCCTGTTCTACGCCAGCGAACAAACCGTGCTAACGCCGGATGCGCCGGTGACGGCTCTGTACGTGGTGATCAAGGGCGTGGTGAGGGAAATGGCCGGCGACGAAATCGTCGCGCTGTACCGCGCCCAGGACGGTTTCGATGCGCGCGCCACCGCCGCTGGCCAGACCTCCCACAGTTTCATCGCGCAGGAAGAGGCGCTGCTCTACAGCCTGCCGCGCGCGGAAGTGCTGGCGCTGACCGAGAGCAACCCGCGCTTCGGCGCCTACTTTTACGCCAGTGTGTCGGAAAAGCTGGGCCGGCTGGCGCAGCGGGCGGGACAGCGCGAACTGCAAACCTTGCTGACGGCCACCGTTCGCGACGTCGGCGGCCGCCAGCCGGTGTTCGTGGATGGCGGCGCCAGCCTGCGCGATGCGGCGGCGGCGATGAAAGCGCACAAGTCCAAGTCCGTGCTGCTGCGCGGCGACGGGCGGCTGGGCATCCTCACCACCACGGACTTTCGCGACATCGTGCTGAACGGCGTGCCCTCGGACGCGCCGGCGGCGGAATACTGCCAGTACGAGCTGCTGACCATAGACATCGACGACTTCCTGTTCAACGCCCTGCTGCTGATGACGCGCCGCAATCTGCGCCGCCTGGTGGTAACCGAACACGGCGAGCCGGTGAGCATGCTGGCCCAGGTGGACGTGCTCTCCTACTTTTCCAACCACTCCCACCTGATCGCGCAGCGGCTGGAACGCGCGGCCACGCTGGACGAACTGGCGGAAGTGGCGGAGCAGATTCCACGGCTGGTGCGCATCCTGTCCGGCCACGGCGTCAAGGCGCTGCAACTGGGCAGGCTGGTGCAAAGCCTCAACGCCCGGCTGTTCGCCCGCGCCTGGCGGCTGATTGCGCCGCCGGAGCTGGTAGCCAACAGCTGCTTGCTGGTGCTGGGTTCGGAAGGGCGCGGCGAGCAGATCCTCAAAACAGACCAGGATAACGCGCTGCTGTTGCGCGACGGCGCGCCATGGCCGCAACTGGAAGCCAGCTGTCAGGCCTTTTCCGCCGCGCTGGCCCGTTTCGGCTACCCGCCCTGTCCCGGAAACATCATGCTCAGCCACCCTGATTGGCGTTTCAGCGGCGCCGAGCTGCGCGATCGCCTCCACCGCTGGGTGCACCGCCCGGACGGAGACGCCTTGATGCGGCTGGCCATCTTCGTGGACGCGGAAGCCGTCTGCGGCGATCCGGCCCTGCTGGAGAACGCCCAAAACTATCTGCGCGCCACCCTGCGCGACGACGCCGGCTTCTTCTCCCGTTTCGCCCGCGCCATTGAACAGTTCGACACTCCGCTGGGCCTGTTTTCCCATCTGCAAACTCGCGACCGTGACGGCCGCGCCGCGCTGGACCTGAAAAAAGGCGGCATTTTTCCTCTGGTGCACGGTATCCGCGCGCTGGCGCTGGAATATGGCGTGAGCGAAAACAACTCGCAGCAAAGGCTGCAGGAACTGGTGGCGCAGGGCCGGCTGGAGCGGGGTTTGGCCGAGGACGTGGGCGAGGCGCTGTCCTATCTGATGCAACTGCGGCTGGATCAGGGGCTGGAGCGGCTTGCCGCCGGCAAACCGGCCGACAATCTACTGGAGCCGGAAAAGCTGTCCTCGCTGGAACGGGACCTGCTCAAGGACACGCTGGGCGTGGTCAAGCGGTTCAAGGCGCAGTTACGCCACCATTACCGGCTGGGCAGCTTCTGATGCTCACCGCCCTGCTGCGCCAATGGCAGCGACGCCGGCTGCGCGACCCGGCTTACGCCGAGATGTATCGGGAGCATCCGGACGAACTGGTCAGCCTGGACTGTGAAACCACCAGCCTGAATCCGGCGGACGCCGAACTGCTATCCATCGGCGCGGTCAAGTTGCGCGGCAACCGCATCCTCGCCAGCGAGGCGCTCTACCTGCTGGTGCGCCCGGAACAAGCGCCCCAGGCGGACAATGTGCGCATCCACGGTCTGCGGCCTATCGATGTCAGCCAGGGCCTGCCGGCCCAGGACGCCGTGCGGCGGCTGCTGGATTTCATCGGCGGCCGGCCGCTGCTGGGCTATTACCTGGAATACGACCTGGCGGTGCTCAACCGCTACGTCCGCCCCTGGCTGGGCGTGCCTCTGCCGCAGCGGCGCATCGAGATTTCCGGACGCTATTACGACTACAAGCTGAGACAGAACCCGGACGCTCACATCGACCTTAGGCTGGCCAGCATCTGCCAAGATCTGGACATGCCCGCGCCGCCGCGCCACGACGCGCTCAACGACGCCATCAACGCGGCCATGCTCTACCTGGCGCTGAAACAACGCGGCTATGGCTGAGGAGGCGTTTCAACACCGCCTCCCTGCCGCGAACCTGGCGGACCTTCCCGCCTACACGCCCGCCTCCACCTGCATCACCTTCACGCCCGCCTGCTGCAGGCCGGCCAGGTAGTCCGAAGGAATGCCGGTATCGGTAATCAAAGTATCGATCCGGCGAGTGTCGAGAATCTTGTGCAAGCTGGTGCGGCGAAACTTGCTGGAATCGGTCACCACCACAACGCGGTCGGCCACCTCGCACATGCAGCGGTTAAGCCTGGCCTCCGCCTCATAATGCGTACTGACTCCATGCTCCAAATCCAGCCCGTCCACGCCGAGAAACAAGAGATCGAAATGATAGTCCCGCAGGGACTGCTCGGCCTGGGTGCCGTAGAAAGACAGCGACGTGCGGCGCAGCTGGCCTCCCGTCGTGAATAGCTCCACGCCTGGCGCATCCGCCAAGACATTCGCGATATTCAGCCCATTGGTCATGACGATCAAATCCTGATGCGAGCGCAGGCAACTGGCGATTTGCTGGGTCGTGCTGCCGGAATCCAGAATGACGCGCGTGCCCGGCGCAACCAGGCTGGCGGCCAGTTGTCCGATTCGCTGCTTGACGCCGGCATTGAGCAGGCTCTTGTCTGAAATGGCGCGCTCCTTGGGCGCGGGCATCGAATCAAACACCAGCGCACCGCCATAAGAGCGGGTGGCTACGCCTTGCTTTTCCAAAAACGCCAAGTCATTGCGAATGGTGACCGACGACACCTGAAACTGCGCGGCCAGTTCGGAAACCTGCACGCTGCCGTGCTTGTTCAATTGTTGAACGATGCGCTCGCGGCGCTCGCTGGTGCTGACACTGTTTTTGCTTTCTATCATCTTGCGCTCCCGCAGTACGCAGTTTCGGTTTCTTTTCTTTTGACGCGACTCAAAATCAGCGCCTTCCGGCTGCCCTGCAGCCATTATTCCACAGCCTGCCGCGCCCGCCCACTTCGGCAAAAAAGCAACAAACCAAAATCTTTCTTTTTCTTTCTTGTTTTGGCTATTGAAATCACCAATGCATTTCGTTTAGCTTAAAAAGCATGAAAAACATCACAAGAAGAAACAAAACGAAATCAAAAATCGTTCCCATTAACTAGCGAGACAACAAATGAACCCCCTGCTACAGCTAGTGCGGCGCCACAGGCAAGGCGAGCACGTAGGCATCTTTTCCGTGTGTTCCGCCCACCCCCTTGTGCTGGAAGCCGCACTGATACAGGCACGCGAAAATCAGACTCCCCTGCTGGTAGAGGCGACGTCCAATCAGGTGGATCAGTTTGGCGGCTACACCGGCATGAGACCCAGCGGTTTTAGCGAACACCTGATCCAACTAGCGCAACACTGCGGCTTCCCCGTCAACAAGCTGATTTTGGGAGGCGACCACCTCGGCCCCAATCGCTGGCAAAGCCTGCCCGCCGCTGAGGCGATGGAACATGCCCGCGATTTGATCGCCGCCTATGTGGCCGCCGGCTTCCAAAAACTGCATCTCGATTGCAGCATGGCCTGCGCCGATGATGAACTCCCGCTGGACGACACGCTCGTCGCCGCGCGCGCGGCGGACCTCGCCTGTGTGGCGGAGGAAGTTGGCCGGCATTTGTATGGCCGCAGCGAGATTCTATACGTGGTAGGTACCGAGGTGCCCACACCCGGCGGCGCGCAGGAACATCTGGATGAGCTTGCAGTCACGCGGCCGGAAGCTGCCGAGCGCACGCTTCTTGCGCACCGCGAGGCCTTTGCCGCCGCGGGCCTGAGCGATGCCTGGCCGCGCGTGATCGCGCTGGTGGTGCAGCCCGGCGTAGAGTTCAACCACATCAGCGTGGCCAATTACCAGCCCGCCGCCGCCGCCGCGCTCAGCCGCATGATAGAGGAACATCCGGGCCTGGTTTACGAAGCCCACTCCACCGATTACCAAACTCCCGCGGCCTACCGTCAGCTGGTCCGCGATCATTTCGCCATCCTCAAGGTCGGCCCGGCTCTTACTTTCGCGTTGCGCGAGGCTTTGTACGCGCTTGCCGGCATCGAAAACGAATTGCTGCCGGAAAAAGAGCGCTCCCATTTACGCAAGGTTCTGGAGCAATCGATGCTGGAGCGCCCCGCCTTCTGGCAAAGTCATTATCACGGCAGCCAGACAGAATGCCGGCTGGCCCGCAGTTTCAGCTATTCGGACCGCATTCGTTATTACTGGCCCATCCCGGCGGTCGAGGCCAGTTGCCAGACACTGCTCAACAACCTGTCCGCCGTAACCCTGCCCGAAACCTTGCTCAGCCAGTATCTGCCCGCCCAGTATCAGCGCGTGCGCGCCGGCACGCTGGAGGCCAAGCCCAAGGCGCTGGTCATTGATTGCATCCAAGAGGTGCTGCGCCCCTACGCGGCCGCCTGTCGGGCGGAGACGGAGAAACAGCCATGATTCTGGGACATAGCCGTGAAGGCCTGGTGAAGGCGGGAGGGCTGGCCACCGCCCAGGAGATCGACCAGCAGCCGCTCGCCTGGGCCGATACACTGGACATCGTCGAGGCCGAACGACCATCCATCAGCGTCTTTCTTGCGCCGCTGCTCGCCCACCCCAATTTACGCATCATTTTGACTGGGGCAGGCAGCTCCGCCTTCGTCGGCGAAACGCTCGCGCCCTATCTCAGCCGCCATCTTGGCAGGCAGGTGGAGTCCATCGCCACCACCGATATCGTCACCTCCCCCGCCAGCTACTTCAACGCCAAGCGCCCCACTCTGCTGGTCTCTTTCGCCCGCTCCGGAAACAGTCCGGAAAGCCTGGCGGCCATAAAGCTGGCAGACAGCTTGCAACCCTCCTGTCGCCACTTGGTGCTGACCTGCAGCGAGCATGGCGAACTCTATCGCGGCAGCCTGGAGAACCCCCGCGCGCTAAGCGTGCTGATGCCACCGGACAGCAATGATCGCGGCTTCGCCATGACCAGCAGCCTTAGCTGCATGTTGCTTGCTTGCCTGGCCATTCTGCTGCCGCGACGCTTCAACCCCGCGGAATGCCTGGACATGCTCCAGCGCGGGCGGCATCTGATAGACGCATTGCCGCGGCAATTGGCTGGCTGGGCGGCTGCTCCGCCAAAACGCGTGGTGTATCTCGGCAGCAACGAACTCAAGGGCATCGCGCGCGAAGGGGCGCTCAAGATGTTGGAGTTAAGCGCGGGCCGCATCGTGGCCTTGTTCGATTCCGCCATAGGCTTTCGCCATGGGCCCAAATCCGTCATTGACGAGCGGACGGTGGTGATACAGCTGATTTCCAACCAGCCGCATGTGCGCCGTTACGAATTGGACCTGCTGAAGGAGCTGCGCCGAGACGCGCGAGCGGAACAAGTCGTGGCGCTGGCCGACCGCCGCGATCCCGTCATCGATGCCGGCGAACGGCTGTATCTACCGCCAGGAAGAGAAGGCGACGATATGAGTCTGGCTTTTTGCTATCTGCCGTATTTGCAGTACATGGCTTTTGAAGCCTCCTTGCTGCTGGGCATCTCTCCGGACTCGCCTTCTCCCGACGGACATGTCAACCGCGTGGTGCAAGGCGTCACTATTTATCCCTATTCCGAGGCTTAGGAGGCGAAATGCCGAATATCGTATTGAGTCGCATCGATGAACGCCTGGTGCATGGACAGGTGGGCGTGCAGTGGGTGGGTTTCGCCGGCGCCAACCTGGTCATGGTGGCCAATGACGAAGTGGCCGCGGACACCCTCCAGCAAAACCTGATGGAGATGGTGTTGGCCGAGGGCATCGCCATCCGGTTTTGGTCGCTGCAAAAAGTGATCGACCAGATTCACCTGGCCGCGGATCGGCAAAAAATCCTCATCGTCTGCAAGACTCCCGGGCACTTTCTGCAATTGATCGAAGGCGGCGTGCCGATCAAACGCATCAATGTCGGCAATATGCATTACGCCAACGGCAAGCGTCAGCTCTACAAAACCGTATCGGTAGACGAACAGGACGTGCGCGACTTCCGGGCGCTGCGCGAAAAAGGCGTGGAATGTTTTATCCAAGGCGTGCCCACCGAGCCGGAACAGGACGTCTATCCCTTGTTGCAAGACCAAGAAGAAAGAGAGTCATGATGGAGATCAGTCTGTTACAAGGCCTGGCCTTGGGCCTGCTCGCCTTTGCCGCCGGGCTGGACCTGTTCAACGGCCTGACCCATTTTCACCGGCCCGTGGTGCTGGGCCCCTTGGTTGGCCTGATTCTGGGCGACGCGCACACCGGCATTCTGGTGGGCGGCACGCTGGAACTGGTGTGGATGGGGCTTGCCCCGCTGGCCGGCGCGCAGCCACCCAACGTCATCATCGGCACCATTGTCGGCGCCACTTTCGCCATCACCACCGGAGTCAAACCCGAGGTGGCGGTTGGCGTGGCGGTGCCGTTCGCCGTGGCGGTGCAGATGGGCATCACCTTTCTGTTTTCCGTGATGTCCGGCGTGATGTCGCGCTGCGACAGCATGGCCGCCGCCGGCGACTACAAAGGCATTGAACGGGTGAATTATCTGGCCTTGCTGGCCTTGGGTTCTTTCTATTTTCTCTGCGCCTTTCTGCCCATCTACTTTGGAGCCGAGCACAGCAAAACGATGATCGACATGCTGCCCAAGCGTCTGATCGACGGCCTTGGCGTCGCTGGCGGCATCATGCCCGCCATCGGCTTTGCCGTCTTGCTCAAAATCATGATGAAAAACGTTTATATCCCCTACTTCATCCTCGGCTTCGTTGCCGCGGCCTGGCTCAAGATGCCGGTATTGGCCATCGCCACCGCCGCGCTGGCCATGGCGATGATAGACATCATGCGCAAAGGAGGCGGTCAAACGCCGCCACGCGCGCCTCAGGAGGCAGCGGAAGATGGCATCTAACACTATGACCCAACCCTTGCCGCAGCAGGCGGAATCCCGTGCCGCGGACATGGATGACGACCGCTACGAAGACCAGAGCCTTGGCGCGGAATTGACGCGGCAGGACATTAATCGCTTCGCCTGGCGCTCCTTGCTGCTGCAGGCGTCCTTCAACTATGAGCGAATGCAGGGCGCTGGATGGCTGTACGGTCTGATTCCGGCGCTTCGCAAAATCCATACCCATCCAAGAGACTTGGCGCGCGCGATGAAGGGGCATATGGGCTTCTTCAATACCCACCCCTTCCTGGTCACCTTCGTGATGGGCATCGTCCTGGCGATGGAACGCTCCAAACAGAACGTCAACAGCATCCAAAGCGCCAAGATCGCGCTGGGCGCCCCGCTGGGAGGCATCGGCGATGCGATGTTCTGGCTGACCTTGTTGCCTATCTGCGGAGGCATCGGCGCCGATCTCGCCTTGCAAGGCTCCGCGCTGGGCGCCGTGCTTTTCTTCGCCTTGTTCAACACCGTGCACTTCGGCCTGCGCTTCTCCCTGGCTCACTACGCGTACCGGATGGGCATCGCGGCGATTCCCTTGATCAAAGCCAACACGCTCAAGGCCGCTCACGCCGCCTCCGTTGTCGGCATAACCGTGATCGGCGCCTTGGTCGCCACTTACGTGCGCCTCTCCACCCCCTTGAAAATTACCGCCGGCGACGCGGTGGTCAAGTTGCAGACCGACGTGATCGACAAGCTGATGCCCGCCTGCCTGCCCCTGGCCTACACCCTGGCGATGTATATGCTGGTGCGCCGCGGCTGGAGTCCTTTGCGGCTCATCGTCATCACCCTGGCCTTGGGCGTGGCCGGCACCTTTGGCGGCTTTCTGTAAGTATGACTTGCCTCGTATCGGCGACCACCACGCCCGTCCTTGTTGCCCCAGCACGGCATAAGCATCAACCACGGGGCCTTGGCCCCAGCAACCGGAGCAAACCGATGTTGAACGTCATTTTCTGTGGTCATGGCCGCTTCGCCAGCGGCCTGCTTAGCGCCGCCGAACAAATACTGGGCGAACAGCACAACTGCATCGCCATAGACTTCCCCTCCACCTCCTCTACCGCGTTGTTGGAGCAGCAATGCCGCGATGCGCTCGCTTTGCTGGATCACGTGCAAGGCGTGGTGTTCTTCACCGACCTTCTCGGAGGCACGCCGTTCCGCATCGCCTCCACGCTGGCGGTGCAAAACCGCCATGTGAAAGTGGAGGTGTTGACGGGAGTCAATTTGCAATTGGCGGTGGAAATGCTGGGAGAACGTAACGGCAAAAACCTGGAAACCTTCCGCCAGCAAGCGCTGGACTGCGGCCGCCGCGGCTTGACCAGCCTTGCCGATGAACTGCAGAAGCCGAGCAAGCCGCGTTGGCTGGATAGCGCGCCCGGCGCCGGCATCTGAGCTTAAAACCTATATGCGATCTGCTGCGCGTTGAGAGGCGTGACACGGTGAGCACCGTTTCGAAATGCTTATGTACCGCTTGTGCATTCCGCTTTCTCAACGGCTTTCGCCTTGTCTCGCCTTAGCTCGCGAGATCGTAAACACGTTCTAGAACCTGTTCAAAGCCTCACAAACGAGGCAGGTTTCAAGGCCCTCGCCTAACGATCTCGCCGACGCGCAGCAGATCGCAAGCAGGTTTTAGCCCGCATCAACCGGAGTTCACCATGAGCAGCATCATCCGCGCACGCCGCTTATTGACCGAGCAGGGCTGGCGGGAGCATCAGCTTCTTGCCCATGAAAACGGCGTCATTACAGCGATAGAGCCCCTTCCGTCCGCTCACGAGCGGTACGACGCCGAGTGGCTGGTTCCCGCCCTGATCGATACTCATGTGCATGGCGGGCGAGGCGTGGACGTGATGGATTGCCGCGTCTCTTCGCTGCGCGCATTGTCGGCGGCCAAGGCCGATGAAGGCGTGGGCGCATTTTTGGCCACCACCGTCACCGCCCCGCTGCCAGCGTTGGAACAAGTGCTGGCCTTGATCGCGGACGTACTCCATGAAACGCCGCCCGGGGCGGAAATCCTGGGCAGCTATCTGGAAGGCCCCTACTTTACCCCCCGCCACAAAGGAGCGCATGAAGAGCGCTGGTTTCGCGAATTGGACATCGCGGAGCTTTCCCGCCTGAACGATTGCGCGGCCGGTTCGCTCAAGGTAGTGGCGCTGGCGCCGGAGAAGCCGCATGCCATCACCGCCATCCATTACCTGAGCGCCTTGAACGTGCGGGTCATGCTGGGACACTCCGGCGCGGACTACGCCACAACCCAAGCCGCGCTGGACGCCGGCGCATCCGGCCTTGTGCACTGTTTCAACGGCATGAGCGGCCTGCACCATCGCGCGCCGGGCATGGCCGGCGCGGGTTTGGCTCACCCCAAGGCCTGGCTGGAGCTGATCGCCGACGGCCACCATGTTCACCCCGCCGTTTTGCGATTATGCCGCTGCTGCGCCGGCGAACGCCTGCTGCTGATCACGGACGCGATGCGCGCAGCCGGCATGCCGGACGGCGCTTATGAACTGGCCGGCAGCATGGTGGAAATGCGGGGAGGCATTGTGCGCACAGCCAGCGGCAGCCTGGCCGGCAGCACTCTGGGGCTGCTGGATGCGGTGCGCAATATGGTGGAGCTGGCCGGCGCGGACTTGGCCTCCGCTATCGAAATGGCTTCCCTGCACCCTGCCCGGCTATTGGGCATGGATCATGAACTGGGATCCCTGACGATAGGCAAACGCGCCAATGTGCTGGCGCTGGACGCCCGGATGCAACTGCAGGCGCTATGGGTTCGGGGCCGCCAAGTGAGAGGCAAGATATCCGCCCCGGTTTCAGCGTGAACTGCGAAATGCGCGGATAGAAAAACAAGAAGGATGCGGGGCCGCATGTTGTCGTTGCTTGACCTTCCGTTTCAACACCCAGGTTCTTGACTATCGCAAGCCAATAAAGGAATCGACATGTCCAGCATACTCTCCCGTTGCAGCCTGCTGCCCATTCTGGCGCTGCCCTGGTGCAGCCTGGCCGCTCCAGCGCAGCTCTTGGCGCCGCTGCCTCCCATGGGCTTCAATAACTGGGCCAGGTTTCAGTGCGTTCCGCAGAAACCGCTAGACGGCTCTAACCCGGCGGCCTACTCCTTCCAGCGCTTCATGGAGGACCAGGGCCGGGCGCTGCACGACTCCGGCTTGAGCGCGGCCGGCTACAAAACCGTTGTGGTCGACGACTGCTGGATGATGCGCAACTCGGCGGGCTACTTGCATGGCGACACCAAGTGGTCCGGCTCTCAACAACCTGGCTTTGATTATGAGCTGACCGGCTATATGAACACCCTGCACAATCTTGGCCTGCTGGGCGGCGTATACAACACCGCCGGCGCAAAAACCTGCCAAGGACAGCCAGCCGGCGCGCAAGGACATCAACAGGCCGACGCCAACTCCTATGCGTTCTGGGGCGTGGATTTTCTCAAGTTGGACAACTGCGGCGCAGAGGGCGGCGTGTCCCTGGAAACATTGGATACGCAGATGCAGGCGGCGCTGAAAAACGTCAGCCGGCCCATTGTGTTCGACCCCTCCTTGCCGGCGGGCCAATACCCTCAATCTCCCGCCAAATACACCGCGCTCGCGCTGGCCAAAAAACTTGGCCAGATGTGGCGGGTGGGACCGGACATCAAGATCACGCATGATACGGCGCCCCCGGTTTCCCCTTGGGATTTCAAGGAGGCAGGCTATGAAATCGGCGTCTATCAAAGCTACGACAGCACCATCGCCTTGTCGCGCTATGTCGGCCCTGGCAGTTGGAACGACGCAGACCAACTCATGCTAGGCGATAACGGCCTGTCCACCAGCGAAGAAAGAAGTCAAATGGGCCTGTGGTCCATCATGGGCGCGCCTCTGTTCATCAGCGCGGACGTCCGCAAAATGGTCAACCCTCAAACCGCGCACCTCAAGGATTCGCTCGCCATCTTGAGCAATAAGCGCGTGATCGCGGTCAACCAGGACCCCCTGGGCGCCGGCGGTTACCGCGTCCTGCGCGACAACCCCGCCACCAACGCCGGCTTCGACGTCGTCGTCAAACCCTTGAAGGACGGCAGCCTGGCCGCCCTGGTCTTGAACAAGAACGCTAGCGAGCAAACCTATACGCTGAAACTCGCGACACTGGGCCTGGCACCCGCGGCCAACGGCGCTTACACCGTGCACCACCTGTGGACCGGGGCAAGCCAGTCCTCGGTGAAGGCCGTGACGATGCGGATCGCTCCCCACGACAATATGATGCTCAGAGTCGTAGGCGGCGGCGCGCTGACCCCCACCGGCCAGATTCAGACGGTTCAGCCCAGCTTTGACGTGGCCGCCAAGTGCTTATCGGTGGAGGGCTCGGCCAAGCCCGGCGCGGGCATCATCATCGACAACTGCTCTAACTCAGCCAAACAACAATGGCAGCGCCAGGCCAATGGCAGGATCAGGCTCTTGGATTCCAATCTTTGTCTGTCCGCCAATAATGGGCCGGTTAACTCAAGCCACTCGCAATGGGCGAAGCTGGACGCCTGCAATCCAAACGACCGGAAGCAAGCCTTCACCTACACCATGACCGGCAATCTGAAAAACAGCCAAGGTTGTTTGGGTGTTTTCCGAGGCACGGTCGCCATAGCCGGCTCCCGCGTCAATATGTATCGCTGCGCGGCGGAGACGGCCCCGCAAGTCAATCAGATCTGGTCCGCGCCTCACGGCGCCAAGCTGTAAGCACTCGCTCAACGTCTCGTAAGCAAGAGCGAAAAAACAAAACCGCTGAAAAGCCTGGCTGGCCTGCCTTGGCAGGCCACGCCCGTTCTATCTCGGCGCCTGCTTGCGCCGCCGGTACACTGTGCTGCGCGCCACCCCCAGCTCCGCCGCCGCGCGGCTGACATTGCCCTGGCAACGCGCCAGCGCCCGCTCGATCAACTCGTCGCGGCCCACCGTCAACGTAGGGCAAGCTCGGGGGGCATCGACCCGGCAGCCGGACGGCAGGTCCTCTTCACCCAGCACCGCCCCATCGTCGGCCAAGGCCAACATGGTGCGCAAGGCACTGTACAACTGGCGCGCGTTACCCGGCCAGCTGTAGGCCCGCAAAGCCGCGCGCAGCGGTCCGCCCAAGCGCACGCCGCGTTGTTCCGCGCCCAGTTCGTCCCACATCTCGTCGATCAGGCGCGGCAGGTCGTCGCGCTCGCGCAAGGGCGGCAGCCGTACCGGGTAGTCCTGCAAGCGGTAGAACAGATCGGCGCGGAACTCGCCGGACGCCGTCATCGCCGCCAGGTCGCGATGGGTGGCGCAAATCAGCGCGAAGTCCACCGCATGCGTTTGACCTCCCCCCAAGGGCGTGACTTCGCGCTGCTGTAAGGCGCGCAGCAAGCGCGCCTGCATCGCCGCCGGCATATCCCCCACCTCGTCCAGGAACAACACGCCGCCGCTGGCTTCGCGCAGCTTGCCCGCCATGCCCTTGCGCCTCGCGCCGGTGAAGGCGCCCTCCTCGTAGCCAAACAGCTCCGATTCGATCAGCGCCTCGGGGATCGCCGCGCAGTTGACGGCGACGAAGGGGCCGCGGCCGCGCCGGCTGGCGGCATGCAAAGCGCGAGCGAACACCTCCTTGCCCACACCGGTTTCGCCCAGCAGCAATACCGGGATGTCGGCGTTCAGCACTTTGACGGCGCGCTGCAACTCGGCAGAGGGCCGCGCCGCCGCCTCGGTCTTGGGCGTTTGCCATTCCGCCAAGGCCTTGTGCGCCGGAGGGGTGATGCGCAGATGAAAATGCTGGCCGCGCCGGCTAAGCCGCGTCCGCAAGCCGTCGGCCGGTTCCAGCTCGCCGTCGAACAGCTGGCCGAAGCGCACCCGGCCCAGGTCCGCCCAAACCAGGCCCAGCCAGGCCAGCGCGCAGCTGTTGGCCTCCACCAGCACCTCATCGGCGAAAACCAGCACGCCTTCGCGCGGCGACCCCAGCAAAGCGTGGTTCAAATGGAAGCGCACCAGCCAATGCTCGGAGGCCGATCGGGCCAGCCAGCGGTGTTCAATCTGGCGCGCGGCCAGCCTCACCAGGCCCAGCGCGTGCGCGTCATGGGCGCGCGCGTCGCTGCTGATGTTCAGCGCGCCGGCCAGGCGGCCGTTGGGCGCGAAAATGGGCGCGGCCGAGCAGGAAATCCCACCGTTGCTGGCCAGATAGTGTTCCCCGCCGTTCACCTGCACCGCCGCGCCCAAGGCCAGAGCGGTGCCGATGGCGTTGGTGCCTCGGTCCCGCTCGCCCCAGGCCATGCCGGGCAGCAAGGCCACCTGTTCCGCCTTGGGCAAAAAGCCGGGGCAGCCGGCGGCGTTGAGAATCACGCCGTCGGCATCGCTGAGCAGCACGATGCCGCGGCGGTCGATGACTTGCTCCCCCAGCCCGTCCAGCTCGGGCTGAGCCAGCCGCAGCAGCAGCCCGTTGGCCTCGCGCAGCGCGTTCAGCGCCGCGCCCTCCAGGCCGTCCTCTTGCCGCGCGGCCTGCGGCGGCAAGGCTTGTTGTCGGCAACGCTGCCAAGACTGGGCGATTTCGCCCCTGAGCCCCGCTGGCGCCAGCCCTTGCTGAAAGAAGCTGCGGCGCGCCCGTTCCACAGGCAAAGCGATGGGATGATCCATGGTGAACTCCCTCCGGTCATGAAAGCCGGCGCAAGGTCTCGCAAGTGCCGCGAGACGGAACGAAGACGGTTGCGACGGCGGATGAACCCACGCGTCACCTTAACATGCGGCACGCCGGCACCCATGTCGCATCAAGCGCGACACTGTAGCGTTTTGCAACAGCTTGCGCCGCGTCCAATGGGACAGGTGGCCCGCCTGGCGCTTGGCGCGCCATGCCGCGCCGCAACGCGTGATGGGCAGAATAGCCGCATACGCTGGGCATACCGTGTTTTGCACTGCAACACGCACGCCAGACCTCCGCCATTGGCACGCTTTCTGCTGAGCCACTGCCGCCGCCGCGCGGCAACCGGCCTATTCATAACAGGAGAAACACCATGCGTTACGCTCACCCCGGCACGCCCGGCGCGCTGATCGCCTTCAAGCCTCGCTACGGCAACTATATCGGCGGCGAGTTCACGCCTCCGGTCAACGGTCAGCATTTCACCACCACCTCGCCGGTCAACGGTCAGCCCATCGCCGAGTTTCCGCGCTCCGACGCCGCCGACATCGACAAGGCGCTGGACGCAGCCCACGCCGCCGCCGATGCCTGGGGCCAGACCTCGGCGCAACAGCGTTCCTATCTATTGCTGCAAATTGCGGACCGCATCGAGGCCAATCTGGAAGTGCTGGCCGTCACAGAGACTTGGGACAACGGCAAACCGGTGCGCGAAACGCTGAACGCGGATATCCCGCTGGCGGCCGACCACTTCCGCTACTTCGCCGGCTGCATCCGCGCCCAGGAAGGCACGGCGGCGGAGATAGATCACAACACCATGGCCTACCACATCCACGAACCCTTGGGCGTGGTGGGCCAGATCATCCCGTGGAACTTTCCCATTTTGATGGCCGCGTGGAAACTGGCACCGGCGCTGGCCGCCGGCAACTGCGTGGTGCTGAAGCCGGCGGAACAAACCCCGTTGGGCATTGCGGTGCTGATGGAGGTGATAGGCGACCTCCTGCCGCCGGGCGTGATCAACGTGGTGCACGGCTTCGGCAAGGAGGCCGGCCAGGCGCTGGCTACCAGCAAGCGCATCGCCAAAATCGCCTTCACCGGTTCCACCCCGGTGGGCCGCCACATTCTGCAATGCGCGGCGGAGAACATTATTCCGTCCACCGTGGAGCTGGGCGGCAAATCACCCAATATCTTCTTCGAAGACATCATGCAGGCGGAGCCGTCCTTCATCGAGAAAGCCGCCGAGGGCCTGGTGCTGGCTTTCTTCAACCAGGGCGAAGTCTGCACCTGCCCGTCGCGCGCGCTGGTGCAGGAATCCATCTACCCGGCCTTCATGGCCGAAGTGATGAAGAAGGTAGCGGCGATCAAGCGCGGGGACCCGCTGGACACCGATACCATGGTGGGCGCCCAGGCTTCGCAACAGCAATTCGATAAAATCCTGTCCTACCTGGACATCGCGCGCCAGGAAGGCGCCGAGGTGCTGAGCGGCGGCAAGTTGGAGCCGCTGGAAGGCGGGCTGGCGCAAGGTTATTACATCCAGCCCACCCTGCTGAAGGGCAATAACAAGATGCGGGTATTCCAGGAAGAGATCTTCGGCCCGGTGGTCAGCATCACGACCTTCAAGGACGAAGCCGAAGCCATCGCCATCGCCAACGACACCGAGTTCGGCCTGGGCGCCGGCGTGTGGACCCATGACATCAACCGCGCCTACCGCGTTGGCCGCGCGATCAAGGCCGGCCGGGTGTGGACCAACTGCTATCACCTCTACCCGGCCCACGCGGCCTTCGGCGGTTACAAGAAGTCCGGCATCGGCCGAGAAACCCACAAACGCGCGCTGGACCATTACCAGCAGACCAAGAACCTGCTGGTGAGCTTCGACCGCAAGCCGCTGGGTTTCTTCTAGTCCTTCCATCAATGAAAAAGGCGGAGCCGATCGGCCCCGCCTTTTTCGTTCGCGCCATCCGTTCAAGCCGGCGGCGTCCACTGATCGCCCACTGCCGCCCCGCCCATCGCCGGGTCGCTGTAGCCGTCGCGCCCGGTTTCCACCCGTCCGGCAAAACGGCGGCTGAAGCCCGGGAAGATCGGCGCGCTGACGCTAACGTCGTACCAGCCGTAGCTATCCTTCAAGGTCCAGTTCAGCACCGCTTCACCTTGCGGCCCCACGACAACGCGCTGCGCGTCGGTCTTGGCATAAGCGTTGGCGCGCACCCGGAACTCGCAGTTCTCGCGGCCGCTATTGTGCAGCTTCAGATAAACATCGCCCGCGGCCGGATCGTAGCAGACCTGGATTTCCGGCTGCGCCTTGCTTACACGGCCCAGTTGGCCGGCGTCGCCGGTGAAATGGCGATGGAAGCCGTTGGGGCCCAGCACCCACAGGTCATAAAGATTAGCGTCGTAATTCACCCTCCATAACCCGGACAGCTGCTTGCCGGCCTCCACCGCGTAGCGGCGCGGCGGCGCGTCCAGATGACGGCGGTCGTAGACATGGAACACCGCCGTTGCCTGGCCGCTATTGGCGAAGATCAATTCCACCGTGCCGGCGTTGCCGTCCACGCGCGCGCTGGCGTGCAATTCGTAGGGCAAGGCGCGCGAGCGGCGCAGGCCGCTGGCCTGGACCGGCAGTTCCGGCAGCGCTGGCGCGCTGGGCTTGGTGCGGCCGGGCAAGGCTCGCGCCCGCGCCGCCAGCGCGGCGGTGGCCGGGAGTTTGGGCAGTTCCGCGTTGGGGTTGACGAAGTCGAAACAGGACAGCAGATCGCCGCATACCGCGCGTCGCCAGGCGCTGATATTGGGTTCCTTGACGCCGAAGCGCTGCTCGATGAAGCGGATCACCGAGGTATGGTCGAACACCTGGGAATTGACCCAGCCGCCGCGGCTCCACGGCGAGATCACATACATCGGCACCCGCGGCCCCGGCCCGTAGGGCACATGGATCAGGTCCGCGCGCTCGTTGCTGGTTTCGCTGCTGCGCAGATGGTGGTATTCGCCGTCGGTGGCCACGGTGGAACCGCCGGCCAGCACCGCCTTGGCCGGATCCGGATCCCAGCTTAGATAGCTGGGCGCGGCAGGCGGCGGCACGTGGTCGAAGAAGCCGTCGTTCTCGTCGAAGTTGACCAGGAACACCGTCTTGCTCCACACCTCCGGATTAGCGGTCAGCGCGTCCAGCACGCGGGCGGTGTAATCGGCGCCCTGCGCGGGGCTGGACGGCCCCGGATGTTCCGAGCCGTCGGCGGTGGCGACGATGTAGCACACTTGCGGCAGGCGGTTGGCCAGCACGTCCTGGCGCAGATCCTCCAGCGTCCAGGTGGACAAGCCCTTGCTCTTGAGCGCGGGCTTGGCGCCGGCCTCGCCGAAGTAAGCGGCGCGGAAGCTGCGGAAGCCGGCCACCGGGTTGTCGGTGAAGTTATCGGCCATGTCCTGATAGATCTTCCAGCTCACCCCGGCCGCTTCCAGCCGCTCGGCGTAGGTGGTGAAGGTATAGCCGCCCTTGGGGTTGTAATCGACAGAGTCGTAGGCGTTCGCGATCGCCGGACCCTTGCCCTGTTGCAGCGGATCGTTGCCGCCGCACCACAGGAACACGCGATTGGGATTGGTACCGCCCTGGAAGGCGCAGTGATAGGCGTCACACAGGGTGAAGGCGTTGGCCAGCGCGTACTGGAACGGCAGGTCCGCCTCCTTGAAATACCCCATGGAGTGGTTCTGCTTATAGGTGGGCCAAGCGTTCATCGCCCCCTTGCCCCAAGCGTATTGCGCGTCCGACCACACATGCGGCGTACCCTCCACCCGCATATAGGCGAAAGTCTGCTCGGTGTTGAGATGGAACGGCGCCACCACGCGCGGCGGGGTGGCGCTGTTTCCCTGGTTGGTCTGATACCAGACGGTCTTGCGCTTGAGCAAGGCGCTGTCGGCCAGCGGCAGCGGGAAGCGGTCGCCGAAGCCCCGCACCCCGGCTAGGCTGCCGAAGTAGTGGTCGAAGGCGCGATTCTCCTGAGTCAGGATCACGATGTGCTCGACATCCTGAAGCGTGCCGGTGCGGTTATTGGCGGGAATGGCCAGCGCGCGCTGAATGGAGGCAGGCAACAAGGACAGCGTCAGGGAGCTGGCGGCCAGCGCGCTGCCGCGCTTGATGAACTGGCGGCGGGAAGAGGAAACGGGGGTATCGGTCATGGCGGGCTCGTACGGGTTCAGGGCGCGCAGCGGAGCTTGGCCGGCGGCTTGGTTTGATCGGAATTGCCGTTGCCCGGTTGGCCGGCGTTGTCCTGATTGTCGCCCAGGCAGCCGGCTAGCGCGGCCGCCAGCAGACAGGCAAGCAGCCGGCGCGCCCAACGGGCGGACCTTGGCGAAAGAGTCGTAAGCGTCATCGGAATGCAGTCGTCGTGTGGCGGCGCGCCGCGCCGCGATGAAAAACCAAGGGCCCGGAAAGCGGAATCCGGGCCCTTGCCCAGCCCGGCTGCGATGCCGGGCGGGAAAACGATAGCGAGAACGCGTTACCTGATGATGGCGGTTTTGTGAAACCGAGAAATCATGATGTCGTCAAGACTGCGGCGGTGCCGGCGGCGCCTCCTCGCTCCGCGCGGAGAAGCGATACCAATCCAGCCGCCGGGTCAACGTCATGATGGCGGTCAGCGCGGCGAAGAGCAGCAGGCTGCCCAGCAGCAAGGCGTTGTCCTCGGACTGTAGCAGGCCGTACAGCACCGCGTACAACAGGCTGAGCAGTCCGGCGAAACCGAGGCCGCGCTTCCAGCCGCCCAGAATGTGGCTGACGTAGAAGCCTATCTGTCCGACGCAGGCCGTCGCCGCCAGCAGATAAGCCGGCCCAAAGCCCAGGTGTTCGGACAGCGCCAACAGAATCAGGAAGAACATGACCAGCGCCATGCCCACCAGCACATACTGGATGGGATGCACGCGCAAGCTGCGCAGCGTTTCCAGCAGGAAGAAGGACAAGAAGGTCAGGCCGATGAACAGCACCGCGTATTTGACCGAGCGCTCGTTCTGCTGATATTGATCCACCGGCTGCACCAAGCCGGTACTGAAGGACGGCAAGGCGCTCAAACCGGATTTCCCGTCGCTGAAGGCGGCCTGCTGGAAACGGTCGTTCAGATTATTGGCGAACCAACTACTCTCCCATTGCGCCTTAAAGCCCTTGGCGTCCACATTGCGCTGCACCGGCAGGAAGTTGCCGATGAAGCTGGGATGCGGCCAGTTGGACGTCAGGCTCAGCGTGCTGCTCTCGCCCACCGGCACATAGCTGATGCTGCGCGTGCCTTGCAGATTGAGTTGAAAGGCGAACGGCAAGGTCTGCGCCTTGGCGAAATCCAGCAACTGCGGCAGCGGCGCGTGTATGCCCTCGCTCATCCGCGGCAGGCCGGCGCCGGCCGCGAACGGATGCGCCTTGCCGCCGGCGCTCAGTTGCGGCACTTTGCCGATGCCGCGCGGATCGCTGATGCCCACCGCCAGATAGGGTGTTTTCAGTTGAATCGACGGCTTGAGCAGCTCGGGCTGCGACGGAATCTCGAAGTGCCCGCTGAAGCCGGCCTCGCTGCCGAAAATCAGCGCCTGATAAATGCCCAGCGAGCGCGGGCTGACCTTCAGCTTGCCGTCTATCGCCAACTGGCGCGGCAGCACGTAACGCTCCAGCTCGCGCTTGACGCTTTGAGTCTTGCCGTTTTGCTTTTCCTCCACGGTTTCCACATAAGGGATCACCAGCACCGGACCGATCACGGTTTGCTCGCCGCTGGTGCTGGCCACCACTTTCTCCACCGCTTCTTCCTGGTAATGCTTGCGCTCGGAGATCAGGTTGCTGATCGCGCTCACCGGCACCAGCAGCGCCAAAGACAGCGCCAGCAGGATCAGGATTTTGGTCAATAAGGGGTTTTTCTTCATCGCTTGCCTCCTGGTTTCATCACGGGAGACAGCGTAAGCCTGGAGAGTGAAGCGGAAATGGGCTGGTGTGAAAAGCGTGTGAAGTCCGCGCGCCTCAGCCTAACGGCAGCCACAGCCGAGCCTCGGCGCCGCCGTCGGCGTGATTAAGCAGTTCGGCGCGGCCGCCATGCAACTGCGCCACCTCCCGCACCAGGCTCAAGCCCAGGCCGGTGCTTTTGCCGCTGTCCGGACGCGGCAAGGAGTAAAAGCGCTCGAACACTCGCTCCAGCGCGTAATCTGGTACGCCTGGCCCGTGATCTCGCACTCGGAGGAGATAACCGCCCTCTTCCAGCGCGCCGTGCAGTTCGATCACGCCGCCCGGCGGGCTGAACTCCAGCGCGTTGTCCAGCAGATTGGACAGCGCCTGAGTCAGCAGCAGGCGGTCTCCGTTCAGGCTGGCCGGGGTCAGCCTACGCTCTATGCGCGCGTCGCGCCGGGCGGCGGCCAGCGCCTTGCCGTCGGCGGTTTCCTCGATCAAGGCCGGCCAATCCAGCGGCTGGGCGTCCGGCCTTAGCCGGGACTCCACCCGCGCCTGCCACAACAGCCTTTCGATCAACTGCTGCATGCGCAGGCTTTGCGCCAGGATGTTGTCGACGAAGCGGCGACGCGTTTCCGGCGGCGGGTCTTCCCGCAACAGCTCGCCGGCGCCGCGTATCGCGGCCAACGGGCTTTTCAACTCGTGGCTCAGTGTGTGCACATAGCCTTCCACATAGGCCTTGCCTTCCAGTTTGCGCCGCATCGCCTCCACTGCCTGGCCCAGGCTGTCCAGCTCCGGGCTGCCCAGCCTCGGCACATTGGCCGGCTGGCCGGCCGCCACCGCTTCGGCATAGCCCACCAGCCGGCGGATGGAACGGTTGATCCACCACACCATCACCGCGCCTATCAGCAAGGCGGCGCCCAACAGCGCGCCGCCGGCCAGCATGATCTTGCGCTCGCTGCGACGGATCACCGGCTCCATCGTCACATTGGGCTTGGACACGGTCAGCGAGCCGACGATGCGCCCGTCCAGCCGCACCGGGGCGGCCACGTGCATCACGCTGCTGTTTTCATCGTCCGGCTTGCTGCGAGTGCTGCGCGCGCCGTATTCGCCGCGCAGCGTGCGGTAAACATCATTCCAGCGCGAGTAGTCGCGCCCCAAATCGCGCCCGCTGGAGTCGAAAATCACCATGCCGCGCGCGTCGGTGACGTAGACACGGAACTCCATGGCGTTTTTGACGATGCCGGAAATATTGGCGGCGATGGGCGGCCGCGCTTTGTCGCGAAAGGCGCGGGCCAGCCGTCCGTTGGCGATGTCGCCGTCCGCCATGTCCGCGGCGGCGATGCCGGCCAGCACATTGGCGCTGTCCACCAGCGTGCCCTCGGTGGCGCGGCGCACGCCCGGCTTCACTTCCTGGGTGAAGATGGCCAGCACGAACCAGCCGGCCACCGCCACGATCAGGAAATAACCGAGGAACAGCCGCAGGCCAAAGCGCATGCTCACTCGCCCAGGCTATATCCCAGGCCGCGGTGGGTCTGGATGGGCTGGGCGTCGGGGTCGATATCGCGCAGCTTGGCGCGCAGCGTTTTGACGTGGGTGTCTACGGTGCGGTCGAAACTGTCCTCGGCGTCGCGCCACACCCGCTCCATCAATTGCTGGCGCGAAAACACCCGGCCCGGCTCCGCCAGCAGGGTTTTCAGCAGCAGATATTCGTAGCGGGTCAGGTTCAGCTTGCGGCCGGCGAAATGGATGCAGGCTCGCGCCTCGTCCAGCTCGAATCCGGCGGGCGCCGGAGCGGTGGCCGGGCCCTGCCCCTTGGCGTAGCGCCGCAAGATGGTGCGCGCGCGGGCGCTGACTTCACGCGGCGAAAACGGCTTGGCCACGTAGTCGTCGGCGCCGATCTCCAGGCCGATGATGCGGTCCATTTCCTCGCTGCGCGCGGTCAGAAACATCAGCGGCAGATCAGCGCGCTCGCGCAGCCGGCGGCACAACTCGAAGCCGTTGATGTCCGGCAGGCCCACGTCCAGGATGCACAAGGCCGGGGCGGCGTGATCCAGCCGCTCCAGCAGGGGCAGGCCGCGCTCGAACCACTCAACCGCGAAGCCGTCGGTTTCCAGCGTGTAGATCAAAGTGTCCGCGATGCCGGCTTCGTCCTCGGCCAGCCAGATCAAGGGCTTCATGGCCGCGCCGCCGCCGGCGCCAGCTTTTGCGGCAGCATCCGCAACGCCTCGGCGTTGGACGGAGAAAACACCTTGTCGGCGGCCTCGTCCCACGGCAGCCATTGCTGGGCCAGATGCTCGCGCGGCGCCAGCGTCACCGCCACCGGCCGCTCCAGGCACAGCCCGAACACATGCTCGTCGTTGTGGGTGACGCCTTCCGGATAACGGTGGCGCCAGTGCGGATAGATTTCGTAGCGGTTGACCAGGCCCCAGTCGCTAAGCCGGGGATCGTCCCGCGTCAGGACCAGGCCGGTTTCCTCCGCCAATTCGCGCAGCGCGGTGTCGCGCAAGGCTTCCTCGCCCTCTCGGCTGCCGGTCACGGATTGCCAGTAGCCGGGCTTGTCGGCGCGCTCGATCAGCAGCGCCTGGCCGTCTACGGTGTGGATCACCACCAGCACCGATACCGGTTGCTTGTCGCCCATCAGCGCTTGCCCCCGTTGGCCGGGCTCTGGCTGGCCAGCAAGCCGGCCAGCTCCACCGCGGATTTGACGCCCATTTTGTCGAACACGCGAGCGCGGTGGACTTCCACCGTTTTCATGCTGATGGTCAACTCTTCCGCAATCTGTTTGTTCAGCTTGCCGGTGAGGATCAGCTGCATCACCTCGCGCTCGCGGTCCGTCAACAAGGACAAGGCCGCGGACACCTTGCTGCGGCGGCCGTGGAGCAGACGGTTCTGCTCGTCGCGCAGCACGGCGGCCTCGGCGCGCTCCAGCAAGCGCTCGTCGTCAAACGGCTTCTCCATGAAATCCAGCGCGCCCAACTTGAGCGCCGCCACCGCGTGCGGCACGTCGCCGTGGGCGGTGAGCATGATCACCGGCGGACAGTAAGGCCAGCCCGCCAGCTTTTCCAGCAACATGATGCCGCTCATGCCGGACAGCCTCAGGTCCAGGATGATGCCGTTGAAGTCGCCGCCGTCCGGGCAAGCCAGGAAGTCCTCCGCGCTGTCGAAGCCGCTGGCCAGATAACCCTGGCCGTCCAGCAGCCATACCAGCGACTCCCGCACCGCGGCGTCGTCGTCTATGATTGCCAAGCGTTTGCCTGCCATGGCGGCGTCTCCCCTGCCTTATTCTTGCGGCTTATCGTTGAGAATGCGGATTTCCCGCTGCGGGAACGGCATTTGAATGCCATGTTGCTGGAACAAGCGCCAAATTGCCATATTCAAATCGGATTTCAAACCCATGAAGCCGTTTTCCGGGTCCGCCACCCAAAAGCCCAGCTCAAGATTGATGCTGCTGTCTGCAAATAAAGTGACGAAGCCTCGCGGCGCCGGGTCCTGCTGTACCCGCGGGTGATTGGCCGCCTGCTTGAGCAGCTCCAGCGCCTTGTCCAGATCGGTGCCGTAAGCCACCGACACCGGCAGGCTGGTCCACATGCTCTTGTCGGAATACGACTGATTCACCACTGTGTTGGACATCAGCGAGTCATTGGGAATCAAAGCCTCCGTGCCGTCCGCCCCCTTGAGCACCACATAGCGCGAGGTCATCTTGGTGACGTAGCCCACGCGGTTTTCCACCATCAAGCGGTCGCCGATGCGGATGGAGTGGTCCAGCAAGATGATGAAGCCGGATACGAAATTACTGGCGATCTTCTGCAAGCCGAAGCCCAAACCAATACCCACCGCGCCGCCGAACACCGACAGCACGGTCAGATCGATGCCCACTACCGGCAGAGCGATCAGCACCGCGGCGATCAGCAGCCCGGTGCGGGTGAGCTTGGCGAACACGATGCGCAGGCTGGGGTCCAGATGCTTCAGGTTCAGCAAGCGCGATTCGATCAAGCGGCTGGCCCACAAAGCCACTACCACGATGATGGACACCCACAGCAAGCCGTTCAGTATGGTCAGCATGTTCAGGCGGCTCTTGCCCACGGAGAACGACATCGACTCCAGCCACTCGATCACCACCATGTCGAAGCCGATGGCCCAGCTGACAAAGCCCAGCCACAGCACCGTGGCGAGGAAATGCTCGGTATGGCGTTCGAAACGGCCCTTGGGCAGCGCCTGGCGCACCACCGCGCAACACAACCGGATCAGGGTCAGCCAGAACAGCATCGCGCTCAGCAGATGCAGCACCATCGCGCGCTCGTGCAGCAAGTGCACCCAAGCGGAGCGAGACAGCATCACCAAGGCCTGCGCCGCCACCGGCAGCACGAGGCGGAAGCCCACATAGGGCAAAAAGCGCTCATAGCGCTCCGGGTTGTGGTCGAAAAACTGCTTGAAGGCGAAACGGGCCAGATGGAAGGCGATGAACACGCACAACACGCCTATCGCCGCCTCCATCATGCCGGACGGGGTTTGCAGGATGTCCAGCAAGGCATCGAAGTCGATTTCTTCACGCTTGAACAGCAAAATAATCTCCCTTTTGGAGTCTAGATTTCGAATGTTAAGCCGGCTCGCCCGCGGCGCGCTCCGTCTCCGCCAGCTTGCCTTCGTTCAACCGCAGCATGCGCTGCGTGCGCGCGGCCAGCCCCAAATCATGGGTCACGATGATCAGGCTGGTGCCCAGTGTGCGATTCAGCTCCAGCATCAGATCGAACACCTGCTTGGCGGTGTGCACGTCCAGGTTGCCGGTGGGTTCGTCCGCCAGCAGGCAGGCCGGCCGGGTCACCAGCGCGCGAGCAATCGCGGCCCGCTGACGCTCGCCGCCGGACAGTTCGCCCGGCTTGTGCTGCAAGCGCTGCCCCAGCCCCACGCGGCCCAGCATCTCGCTCGCCTCCCGCTCCGCCTGCTTGCGCGGCATGCGGCGAATCAGCAACGGCATCATCACGTTTTCCAGCGCGCTGAATTCCGGCAACAAATGGTGGAACTGATAAACGAAGCCCAACGACGCGTTGCGCAGCTGGCCGCGCTCGGATTCCGACAAAGTCGCCAGATCGCGCCCCAAGACCTCCACACGGCCGGAACTGGGCGTATCCAGCCCGCCCAGCAAATGCAGCAGCGTGCTCTTGCCTGAGCCGGACGCGCCGACGATGGCCAGGCTGGCGCCCTTCTCCACCGTCAGGCTGACATCGGACAACACTGTCAGTTGCAACTTGCCTTCGTTATAGGACTTGCCCAAACCCTGGCACGACAATACATTACTCATAGCGCAAAGCCTCCGCCGGTTGGGTACGCGCCGCGCGCCAGCTGGGGTACAGCGTGGCGAACAAGGCCAGCAGCAGGGAAATCAGGGTGATGGTGGACACATCGTTCCACTGCACGTCCGAAGGCAGGTAGTCGATCATATACACCTCGCTAGACAAAATCTTGCTGCCGATAATGCGTTCGATCAGAGGCACGATCACGTCCAGGTTCAAGGCGATCAGCACGCCCGAGGCCACCCCGGACAAGGTGCCCAGCACCCCGGCCACCGAGCCCTGAATCATGAAGATTTTCATGATGCTGGCCGGGGACGCGCCCAGCGTGCGCAAAATGGCGATGTCCGCCTGCTTGTCCGTTACCACCATCACCAGCGTGGACACCAGATTGAACGCCGCCACCGCCACGATCAGCGTCAGGATGATGGTCATCATTCTTTTCTCGATCTGCACCGCGCGGAAATAATTAGAGTTGGTGTCGGTCCAGTCCGTCACCAGGTTTTGCGGCAACTTGGCGCGCAGCGCCTGCTTCACCGTCGGCGCCAGCATGGGATCGTCCAGCTTGAAGCGCACGCCGCTGACGCTGTCCCCCATCCGCGACAATACCTGAGCGTCGCGCAGGTGCACCATCGCCAGCGTAGAGTCGAACTCAAACATGTCCACCTTGAAAATGCCCACCACGGTGAACTGCTTGGAGCGCGGCAGCATGCCCGCCGGGGTGATCATGCCCTGCGGCACGAAGAGCATCACCTTGTCGCCCAGGCCCACATTGAGCTGGCGCGCCAGCTCCGCGCCTAGCGCCATGCCAAACTCGCCGGGACGCAAGTTTTCCAGCTTGCCAGCCACCATGTGGCGGCCCACGTCCACCACCTTGTCTTCCAGCGCCGGTTCGATGCCGCGCACCAGGCCGCCGCGCACATTGCCGTAAGCGGTAAACAGGCCCTGGCCGTTGACGAAGGGCGCGCCGGCCAACACATGCGGCTGCGCGCCGCCCACTTGGGCCACCTGCTGCCAATGATCCAGCCGGCCGTCGTAAGTGCTCACTTCCAGATGCGAGGCCACGCTCAGGATGCGGCCGCGTATTTCCTTCTGGAAGCCGTTCATGACCGACAACACAATGATCAGCGCGGCCACGCCCAGCGCAATGCCAACGATGGAAACCAGGGAAATGAAGGAAATGAAACCGTTGCGGCGTTTGGCCCGCAAGTAACGCAGGCCGATAAAGGCTTCAAAAGGCCAATGCATCAAAAAAGCCCCTTTCCGGAGCGAATCGCGGGCTCGCCGCGCGCGGCGGCCAACCCGAGGGGGTGGATGAAAACGGCGCTCAGCGCCCTTGATAGGGGTTGTGCAGGCTTTGCATCACCTGCACCAGGAAATCCTTGACCTGGCCTTCGTCACAGCCCATCAGCACAGCGTCTTCCAACGCGTCCTGCGCCAGCTGTGCCAGTTCTTCCAGGTTCTCCTGCATCACTTTCAGTTTTTCCACGCAAGCCACCACATTGCCTTGCGGGTCTTTCCACACCGGAATAGTCACGTTCAATGCCATCATCTCGCTCCAAAGCACATTGCCCGCAACGCGGGCAATGTTGTTCCTGCATCTTTATCAGCTTAAGCCGCCAATCAACGCTTGGCTTTTTTCTTGGCGCCGCCGGCGGCCTTGCCGCCCTTCTTCGCCGTCGCCTTGCCGCCGCTCTTGCCCGCCTTCTTGGCTTCCGCCTTGCCGCCTTTTTTGGCGGCCACCGGCTTGCACTTCTTGCCCTTGCGGCACTTGACCGCCGGGGCGCTTTCCGCCGAGGCCTTGCGCGTCGACACCGCCACGTTCAGATCGTCGGACGTGTCCGCCGACTGCGCCGCCGTGCTGCGATTCACCCGACGCGCGCCGTTGAAACGGCCGTTCCAGTAACTCTGGTTGATATTGGCCACTTCGATATTCTTGCCGGTGCGCGGCGCGTGAATGAATTTGCCGTTGCCCATGTACATGCCCACATGGGAATAACTGAAGCCGCGGGTGTTGAAAAAGACCAGATCGCCGGGCACGAGTTCGCTGCGATTGATGGATTTCCCCACGCGGGCCATTTCAGCCGAAGTGCGCGGCAGGTTCACTTTCAGGGATTTTTGAAACACATAACGGATAAAACCGCTGCAATCCAGGCCGTTTTCCGGCGAATTGCCGCCAAAACGATAGGCCACGCCCAAGAGGCTCATGGCTTGCAACAGCAGATCCCCCACCGCGTCTTCCGCGGGGGAGGAGAATTTCGAGATGGGATCGTCCTGGCCGGACTGCGCGCTAGCTTCCGCCGCGGGGCGCCCCTCCGGAGGGGCCTTTTCCGGAGCCGCTTCAGCGAATACCATAAAGCCCGCCAGCACCAGAGTCATTAAGCGGAGTTGCAATTTCATAGGCCGAACTCTATCGGACGGGGGCGGCAGTGTAAAGCCGCAGGCAGGCCGTTTCCAGCGCTTTGGGCCGGCCCGCTTGAACCTTGGACGAGACAGCCCGCACTAATGGCGTACAATCCATCGCATTGGCATGGCCGGCGACCACCCCGCGCGGCGGGACGGTGCCGGCGCGCCCGGACGGCAAGCCTTTGTTTTTGAGCGAAAACCAATGCCCACAAGGCAAAACCGATGCTGAGAGAAACCCTGATCGCCATGCGCGACCTGCCGCGACTGAAGGAAATCAGCGGCATCCTGATCCGTCACGGCCTGGGCGAATTCGCCCAAAGGCTAAAATTACCGCGCGCGGTGGAAAAAGCCGGCCAATGGCTGAACCTCAACCTGCCGGAGCCGGAAAACCGCCCGCCCACCCCGGTGCGGGTGCGTCTCGCCTTTGAAGAACTGGGCCCCACCTTCATCAAACTGGGCCAGATCCTCTCCACCCGCGTGGACGTATTCCCGCCGGACTGGATCGCCGAATTTGAAAAGCTGCAAAACAAGGTGCCGCCGGTGCGTCCGGAAGCGGTACGCCGCCTGGTCAAGACCGCGTTGGGCGACGAGCCTGAAACCGTGTTCGCCCACTTCGATCTCAACCCCATAGGCTCCGCCTCCATCGCCCAAGTGCACCGCGCCACCCTGCACGACGGCACCGACGTGGCGGTCAAGCTGCGCCGCCCCGGCATTGTGGAGAAAGTGGAAGCGGACCTGCGCATCCTCAACCACCTGGCCTGCCTGCTGGAACTGGAGTTCCCCGATGTGCGCCGCTTTCAGCCGGTGGAAATCGTCGGCCAGTTCGCCCGCTCGCTCAAACGGGAGATGGACCTGGCGGTGGAAGCCCGCAACTCGGAGCGCTTCGCCCGCGACTTCGCCGACGATCCGGAAGTGCGGGTACCCAAGGTCTACTGGGACTACACCAACGCCGCCGTCAATGTGCAGGACTACATCGCCGGCGTGCCGGCCGCCCGGCTGGAACAACTGGCCGACAGCGGCCTGGACCCGGTGCTGCTGGCCCAGCGGGGCGCGGACGCGGTATTGAAGATGATCCTGATCCACGGCTTCTTCCACGCGGACCCTCACCCCGGCAACGTTTTCTTCCTGCCCGAGCACCGCATCGCCTTCATCGACTTCGGCATGGTGGGCCGCATCAGCCACGGCCGCCGCGACGAAATCGTCGATCTGCTCGCCGCCGTGGCCAACCGCGACGAAGCCGGCATCATCGACGTGCTGATCGAATGGACCGGCAACACTCCGGTCAACGAGCGCCAATTCGCCCACGATGTGGGCGAATTCCTGTTCCAGTATGAACACGTGCCCCTCAAGGGCATCAACATCAGCCAGCTGATCGCCGACATCATGGCACTGATCCGCGACCACTCCATCCTGCTGCCGCCGGACATGGCCATGCTGTTCAAGGCGCTGATCACCCTGGAAGGCCTGGGCCGCCAACTGGACCCGGATTTCCAGCTCATCGCCCACATCACCCCCTTTGTGCGCGAGCTTTCCATTGCCCGCTACCACCCGGCGGCCCTGCTCAAACGCGGCCGCCACTCGCTGGGCGAAGCGCTGGCCATGCTCTCCAGCCTGCCGCGAGACCTGATGCGCATGGGCAAGGACATGCGCCACGGCAAATTCCGCGTCAACCTGGACCTGCAGCGACTGGACAGCTTCGGCCGTCAGCTGGACCGCAGCGCCAACCGGCTGACCATGGGCATCGTCACCGGCTGCCTGATCATCGGTTCCTCCATCGTAATGACCGTCAACGCCGGACCCAAACTATTCGGACTGCCCTTCTTCGGCTTCGTCGGCTTCATGCTGGCCATGTTCAACAGCGTGTGGCTGGTATGGGCCATCTGGCGCTCCGGCAAGGATTTGTGACATGAAATCAAGCAAGACCACCCTGATCGCGGCCGCGCTGCTTGGCCTCGCCGCCGCCGCCAACGCCGCCGACGTTATCACCCTCAACTGGCGCGACGGCGACGAAGTGGCCGCCGCCCTGCGGCCGCAATTGCGCGAGGGCGAAAAACTGGGCGCGCTGGGCAACCAGCTGATCCTGGACGCCCCGCCCGGCCGCAGCGCGGAACTGCGCAGGCTGATCCGCCAGCTGGACGTTAAATCATCATCCCTGCTGGTGGAAGTGGCCCAGGATGGCGTGAGCCGAGAAAGCAAATCCGCGGTGCAACTGGGCGGCCAGGTGCAGGGCGGCGGCTACAGCATCAGCACCGGCAAGCCCATGACAGTACGCCCCGGCAGCCAGGTAGTGATTGCCGGCGGCGCCAGCCAGTCCAACACCCGGCTACAAGCCAGCCAGGCCTTGCGCATGCTGGACGGCAAAACCGGTTTCATCGAGATAGGCAGCAGCCGGCCGCTGCCCTGGCTGATGTTCGGCGCCGACGGCCGGCCGGTAGTGGGCGTGCGCTACCAGGACGCCGTCACCGGCTTCTACGCCCGCCCTCGGCTGCACGGCCAGCGCGTGACGCTGGAACTGGCCGCCAGCCAGCAAGCCTTCAACGGCCAGAACCTGGACAGCGCCAAATTGGCCACCACGGTGGAAGGCGCCGTGGGAGAATGGCTGACAGTGGGGGGCATCGGCCGCGACCAAAGCGGCCAGGAAACCGTGCTCATCGGCGTCAGCCGCAGCAATGTGCAGCTGGAGCGCAGCATCAAGGTGAGGGTGACGCCGCAGTAAGAACCCGCTTACGATCTCGCGAACAAGGGCGAGACAAGGCGAAAGAGGGTCTCTCTAGCCCAGCTGGCCTAGCCGGCCGGCGGCAACCAACGCGCCCAGTCCGGCATCTCGTCGCGGTCATGCTCGCGGCGCGGGCCACGGCCTGCCCGGTCACCGTCGCGCGTCACCGTGCGCGGAGAATCGTAAGCCGACGCCGGCCGCTCTAGTCTCGCTTCCAGCTGGCCGTCCCGCCAGGTCCACACCATCGCGTTCAAACGGTTGCGCTGCTGGCGCGCGCGCCAAACTCCGTCATCCGAGTTGACCGTCATGACCTCACTCTGATTGCAACTGGCGACTAGGGTCCAACTCTTGACCTGATAATCCCGCACACTCAGCAAACGATAGGCCGGCGCGCACTCCGCGTCGTCCGCGCGCAGCAGCACCAGCAAATCTCCACCCTGCTCGCTGGCGTTCATCACCCGCACCTTGCTCCAGCGCTCATCCAAGGGCACCACCAGCTGCCGGTCGTAGAACTTCAGCTCATAACGCCCGGACAAGGCCGACGAGCGCAGCACCAAGTGATTGCCGGCCAGCGGCACGTCCTGATGCACAAAAGACAAAGCCTCCTGCACATCCAGCCTACGGCTGAGCGCGCCGTCCGCGGAGCGTTGCATGGAGCAAGCGGACAAGGCCAAAGGCAACAAGACCGACCAGATAAAAACGCGACAACCCGTCATGCCGGCCTTTCTCTGAGCATATTTGCTGAGCGATCGATACTATCATCAAATATTGCATTGCAAGAAAACGCAATGCGAAAGAAACCCAAGCCTTGCCTGTGCGATCCGGCCGGCAATAAAGCGGCCGCGCTTGAGATTACAGGCACCGGGATTGCAGAGCCCGTTCTGCACAGATCCCCTGCTCTTCACCGCAACCGGCCCCATTTACAAACTCCCGCTGCAGCAGATCTTGCGTAAAACACTGCCTCAAACTTAATACATGCACAAAGTCGGCCATGGCCGCCTTGCCCATTTCATCCCGCCACCGGCCGGCTGGTTTCAAAACTCGTCACGGCCCAGCTAGTCCGCACGGCAACAGCCTCTCCCTCTGCGAGAGCGATCGCCTCGCGATGGCAATTCCGCAACAAGCCGCGGCTAAAACAAAGCGATCTCAGGCTAAATTTTCGCGGCAAGCGACACATCGGCCAGCCGACGGCTTAACATGGACAAACAATCCATTTTGCATAAATCGACGCCATGCAATGCCGCGTCGGCGAAAACCAAAGTAGCTCTTTTTTATTTGAGGATGATGAATATGCGCACTATATGCGTGGGCTTGTCCGCTTTGCTAGCGGCTCAATTCGCAATGGCGGACCCAATACCGGAAGAAAACGGCTTCTCCGGCAGCATCGGCCTGGGCGTGGGCGGCAACCGCGTCAAATCCAACCTCTTCAAAGGGGACAAAAACCAAAGAACCAACAGCCTGAACAGCGCGCCGGAATCCCACAACGACAGCTTCGCGCTGCCGGTGCTGAGCCTTAGCTACACCCTCGCCGCCAGCCGCACCCAGATCGTGTTCGACAGCCAAATCCACGACCCGCTGGGCATGGACGACACGCTGGAGCTGGGCGTGCGCCAGCAAGTGGGCAACAACGGCATCGTCTCCGCCGGCCTGCTCTACGGCGGCCTCAGCAAGAACACCTGGACCGACCCCTATGCCGTGGGCGTGGACCGCGACGGCACCAAGCGCAAATCCACCGGCGTGTTGCTGGGCTGGGAAAACATCATGGGCACCGGCTTCAAAGCCCAGCTTACCCAACGCAACATCAAGATAGACGACGAGCGCAGCGGCCAGAGCGTGGCCGGCCTCAGCGCGGCGGACCGCGCCACGCTGAACCGCAACGGCGACGCCACCTTGCTGAAAGCGGGCTATGAATGGGCATTCGCCCCCAATCAAACGCTGACCCCGGGTCTAAGCTGGGGCAAGGACAAGCTGGACGGCGGCGCGATGAGCAACAAGAGCTACGGCTTGAGCCTGGACTACGCCTACAGCAGCGACCTCAACACCTTTACCGCCAGCTTGCTCTACCGCCAGCAACGCTTCGACCAGGCCAACCCGCTGTTCAGCAATAAAAAAGCCGACAGCAAGGCCTACGCCATCGATGTCGGCTATCTGCGCCACCAGTTGTTCGACTACAAGGCGCTGTCCGGCTTCGTCAGCGCCGCCTACGGCAAATCCAACGCCGACATCAGCTTCTACGACGCTGAAATCCGCTCGTTTGGCGTGGGGCTGATTTACTCGTTTTAAACAAGCGCGCCAAGCTCAACCGTTTTTGAGCTCAACCGTTTTTGAGCAAGAATGGCTGCGATGTAAAAAACCCGCTTCCGCGGGTTTTTTACATTGTATTTTCCGATAAACCTTACCAGATCATACGATACCGGCACCTACCTTATCGTTTGCTCTTACAGTAGAAAGTAGACTCCCCGCCCACTTTATTAATTTCATACTCCCACTTCACAATATCAGGCGTGGCTCCATATATACCGGCAACGCCCATGCTGCCATCTTTATGAATATTGATATGCGCATTGCTGCCATCAATGCCAAAAATCAAGCTAGCCCCGTCAGAGGCATAAGGTACATTATTTACAATAACCGGATCGATGTCCAATGTAACAATGCAATTAGAGGAGCTGCCAAACTGCCGGCTGGAGATAGCAAGATTGCCTATCCCCGGATTCTGGCTTGGCCCCAGGCCTTCAGGCAAAAAAGTCCACTCTTTTTCAACCGAATACACCAATACGCTATCTAAGTTCAACAATCGCCCATCCGCGCTCACAAATCGAAATGTCGTTCTCAAAAAACTAGAATTTGCTTGGGATTCCATTTATTCATCCTTGTCAATAGAGTATAAGCCGTACCACACTCGCAACGCTGTCAGCTTTGCGCCATGCAGCCAAATCAACCTCTACTCCACTCTAGACAAAAATTTTGTAGAAGTCCCAAATACCTGCAAAAATGTCAGGATTTGTCAATCTTCAAGCATTTTGGCCAAGGCTTTCCGACTCGCTTAAACAGCTAATAACAGCAGCTCATCAAGATCAATAATTCCACCATTTACATGATGCAACACCAGGACGCCCATTGTTTTATTTTTTATTCAAAACGCAAAAAGCATCATTGCATCTCAACAAAATAAAACCCAACCATTCGCCAAATTATTTTGGCATTAATTAAGTTAAAAATAAAACTAGTGAAGCCCAAACCAATCGCCCCATCCTTCAGTGGAAAAATTTAAACCCCAACTCCCTCGCCCTCATATTCATAACAAATCTCTGCCAACTGCCTATCATTCTGAAATATTTCAACAACAACATTGTTTCGATCCGGCAGACTAGCTATTTGCACTGACAAATCATTGCTCATTTTGACGGTGCCAATAAACAACTCAACTTACTACTTGAATCATACCGTCAAACCCAGCCCACTTGGCGGCAAGGCATCCGTTCATCTGGTGAAGTATGAGTCAACAAGGTAGGCCGCATTGGCGCATCGCCTTGGCTATTACCCCGGAGTGGGCAAGTCATAGAGCTTGCCCACTCTACTTGCTACAAACTTGCGTAAAGAATGACTTGGGATTGATTGATATCTTCCGCAAGCTGCACACCTTGTCCGACAGCTTTCAACTTTTCCTGCACCCCTTCAAATTTCTTTTCAATCGTACATACAACATTTCCACTGCCATCATATTTATGCACAAGCACCACGCCTATTTTTTTATCTTTCCATTTAAACAAAGAGCCTACTGTTTTAAACTTTATCTCCACGCGAGAAAAGGGAAGCTCCAACAAAGTCTGCTCTCTCTTTAGATTCATTAGGCCTCCTTGCAAATCAAACATGGCCTTTAGAGGCTTTATGAAACACACTCAACACTCTTTCCAATCTTACGGAGATGCCCTTGTATTTTAGGGGCGCATTACAACACACATCGCTAAAATACGCTTCTTTGCCTGGGCTGAAATTGATACATTTAGTCACTTTCAACAATAATTGATGTAGCACTCCAAACTTGAGTCAGCAGCAACTCAGCTATCGCAAAAGAATCGAATTAGCTATACCCATACAGCCAGCTCAACATGGCTTACGACAAAGTTTTTACCACATACTCCTTTACACTTGCCATCATCGAGACAAGCTCCGCCTTGCCAACAACGGCCTCTGTCATATTCAAGCAATCTACCACCCTCCACTGACCTTTACCTTTTTCATCATTCTTGAGTTCATAACATTTTGCACACATTACTCTGACACTTGATTTGTATTCCACAGCAAAATAAATAAAACCATGTTCCTAAATATTTTCTATTGAAACTTTATATTGAAGATTTTGTTCAAAAAAGCCCAACTCATGGCCACCATTAAAATCGTACGCCAGCAGGCGGCTAATACCGGCCAGCGCGCCAGCACTATTACCGCCCGCAAGGCTACCCGCCATCATGGTCAACACTAAAATAGTCTGCTGAAGCATCAACCAGAACGCTGCACAAGTTCTAAACCCTCCTCTTTCACTGTTAAGACGGCTAGTGATTCGCCTTCGCTGTCAACAAACTCGACTTCATACTGAGGATGTTCTGATGCAAACACCATCAAAATGGCTCCGGTTGTCCCACTCGGCACACCATCCCCGAGAGAGCAAGTTGATCTCACCACGTCATACTCAAAGAATTTTGTATTCATTTCTTGGTCGGAATAGCTGTTGTTAATCTGACGATGCCGTCATTGTTTCGAATCCATCCAAATGTCACGTCAATAACTTTGCCATTTGCTCCAGTGATGGGAATGACTTGATTAAATTTAATGCCGTGTTGTGGAAGCACGCCAAATACCACTGGCGCCGTTTCATCACGTGGACCCGCGAAACGCTGGTGCGGAAATCTCGGCGCTGCTTGGTGGTTATGGCGACAAGTTTCAAATCAATTTTTCGTGATTACTTAACCACATGTTAAATAAAAAACACAATCCTCGTTAGCAATATCAACAGTCAAACACCACTCCCCCAGCAAACCAATAGCAGTCATCTTATCAATAGGATACTCGGCATAAAAGTCAGGATCATTGAGTTGATCACCATACAATGAGACTAGAACAGCCCAAGCCTGCTCAGCAGAGACTAAAAGTTCATCAACAAGCTCATCCGTATTTTTATTATAAATCGACACGTAGCGCTTAATCATTTCTCAACCTTTCGACCGGGCTCCGGTGGCTTTACCTGCTTCCCTGTTTTGTAATCAAACGCACCAAGATGTCTTCCATTTTTATTATACTTTTCCAATTCACCATGGTAAGAGTCCCACTCATATATATTTCCCATTTTATCTTTCCATCGCGGACGAAGACCTCCTCCTCCTCCTTGAACTGGTGTTTTCGGACGCTCTCGTTTAAGATCATCAAATCCAGTAATGTCCGCTGCATCGGGCCGAGGAACATATTTGTGGTCTCCGCTGGAATAGCTATTCGGATCAATCGGCTTCGTGATCCCAAATCCCTCAAGCACCCACTCCCCAAATGCAGCAGGATTCTTGACTGCTTCACCAAAACCAGACATCGAAGCCTGAACTTCTTTAGCAATTTTTTCCGCCCAATTAGGTTTACCATCCAAGCCTACATTAACACTAGGAACCTGCATTCCTGGAAGTGGCGGCGGAGGTGTAGGAATAGCCAAAAAGTTGTTTTCGACTTCATTCTTAGCCGTCTGCGCCCCAGTCAACGCCCCAGCGCTGTCGCCTCCCGCCAGCGACCCCGCCAGGCTGCCCGCCATCGTCGTCAGCGCGGAAATGGTCTGTTTTTGGGACTCGTTGAGATCCTCGACTTTTTTCCCAGGATATAGCTGAGTTAACAGTAAGTCTGCCACGATGGGCGCCGCTGCGCCGCCCGCGGCCCCTGCCGCCGCGCTCTCGCCCTTGAGCTGTGCCAGCGTCGCGCCCAATAAGGCATGCGCCATCACATTGGCTTCTTTGTTGCCGTCGGTCAGGCTTTTAACTACGCCGGCCAGGTAAGGCGCGGCGGCGCCGCTGAGGGCGGCTTGCACATTGCCGCCGGCCAGGCCTTGCAGCGCCGCGGTGGCGGCTTGCGCCGCTCTTTGGAAGTCGCTGCCGGTGCCCCACTTGTCGTTCAGCTCCTTATATTCTTTGCTGTCCGCATATTTGGGATTGCGTCGCAACTCCTCGTTCGCCTTCATCATCATCTCAGTGGCGACGATCTGGGTGGCTTGCGCGCCAATCTGTCCAATCAGCTGCGCTTCCTGCAAACGGTTGAGCTCCTTCTCCTTGTCGAAGATCGGGCTCAGGCCGTTGGCGGCGTGTTCGGCGTCGCGGCTCAGCTCTTTCATATCTTGTTGCTGCTGGTCCTGGTCGCGGACCTTGATCGCGCCTTCGCTGACCGCGGCGTAGGTGGTGGATTCGGCGTGGCCGCTGCTGTTGCCTCCGCCCAGCACGCTGCTGGCGCCCTGGCTCATCAGCGTGCCTTTTAGCGTGCCGGTGAGGCTGCCGCCGCTGCTGAAGCCGAAGCTTTGGCTCTCCACCTTGAAGTCCGCCTGGTTCTGCTGATTGCTGAAGCCCAGCGTGCCGGTATCCAGCGTGTTTTTGTCCGCCTTGGCGGTGCTGGCGATCACCGCGCCGTCCAGTTGGGTGTGGCGGCCCACCTTGACGTCGAAACCGTCCTGGCCTGCGTAGAGGCCGGTTTGCTGCTGCACGCTGACAAAGTGGCTGTCCACCTTCTGGCGACTGCCGCTGATGGAGGCGCTGCCGTTCATGCTGCCGAAGGTGAAGCTGGCGCCGGCGGAGATATTGCTTTGCTGGCTGTGGTAGTAGTCGCGGTCTTGCTGGCTTTGCAGCGTGAGGTTGCGGCCAATGTTCGCCACCACGGTCTTGCCGCTGGCTTGCGCGCCGGTCAGGCTGGTATCGCGGCCGCTTTGCAGGTTCAGGGTGTCGCCGGCGCTGAGTACGGTTTCGTTCCAGCGGCTGCCATTGCCCTCCTCCTTGCCCTTGCCCTTGTTGGCGTTGGCGAACACGGAAATGCCCGCGCCCTGGCCTATGCCTATGCTGGCGCCCACGTTCCAGCCGCTGCTGTTGTTGCCGCCGCTCTGGCTGTCCTGGTGATGACCGGCTTGCAGTTGCAAGTCGCGCGCGGCGTCCAGCGTCAGGTCCTTGCCGGCCTTGAGATGGCCGCCGGTGACGCTGATATCGCCGTCCAGCGCCTTGCCTTGGCCGTCCTTAGTGCCGCTGCCGGTGGCGGTGAGGCTGAGATTGCCGCCGGCGGTGAGCTGGCTGCCCTGGCTCTGGCTTTGCTGGCGCTGGCTGTGGGATTCGCTCTTCTGGCTGCCCACGGACAAGCTGACGCCGACAAAGCTTTGCTCTTCCGCCGGCTTCAGCACTTCCTGCTGATAGGCCTGATAGGCTTGGTAGCCGGACAGGCCGGCCTGTATGCCTTGCAGCGCGGCCAGGCGGCCGCTGGGCGCCTTGCTCAGTTCCTGCGCCTGTTGCACCGCGGTATTGGCTGCGGAGCCCACCGTTCCAGACAAGGCCACGGTCAGGCCGCTCTTGCTGGCTTCGTGCTTCTCGTCGCGCTGATACCGGTTGGCCACGTCTTCCACGCGGATGTTCTGCGCCAGCACGTCGATGTCGCCGCCGGCGATCAGCTCGGAGCCCTTGATCAAGGCATTGCGGCCAGCATCTACATTGACATGGCCCAGCACGCTGCCAACGGTGCTGCTGGTATGGCTTACGCTGGTTTCGCCTACTAGGTCTCGCTGTTTCTGGCTGCCGATGCTGAAGCCGATTCCGCCGCTACTCAGCAAGCCGGACTTTTTGACGCTTTCCTCGTGGTGGTTGTACTGACGATTCTCTGCGGTGGTGATGTTGGCGTCCCGGCCGGCGAGCAGGTCCACATCATGGGTCGCAGCCACGCTGCTGCCGGCCACGGTCAGGTCCTGTCCGGCTTGCATACGAATGCTGTCGCCGGACAGGCTGCTACCTTTGGCTGTCGTTTGCCAATTATCGGTCTTGCCCTGACTTTGCTTGCTGCTGGCCAAGCCCTTGCGGGTGCTGCTGGATTGTTTCTGGAAGCTGTAGCTTTCCTCCACCGCGCCCACTTGGATGTCTCGGGAGGCGCTGAGCTTGAGGTCTCCTTTATCGCTGACGATATCGCTTCCCAGCACTTTGATATCAGTATTGCGCGCCTGGATGGTCACCCCTTGCTGACCGCCAATCTGGCTGCCCTGCGCTTGCGTGTCGCGAATGGCTTGTTGGCGCTGGCTGCGGGTCTGGCCGATGTGGTTGTTTTCGGCATCGTCGATTTCCACATGGCGAGCCGTCGCGCCGATATCCACTTGCGTGCCGGACAGCAGCACCTGGCCTTGATCGCTGGCGACGCGGCTGCCTTGCACGCTCAGCGCCTGGCCGGCCACGGCGACCACGCCGCCCCCGCCGCTGAGCTGGCTGGCCATCAGCGTATCGGCCTGATAGCGCGCCTCCACGCGTGAACTGGCGCTGTCGGCGGTGAGCGTGGTGTTGTTGGTTGTTTTGTCGGCCAACACCGACAGCCGGTTGCCGGCGCTGACATTGAGCTGACCCTTGGCCTGGGCGCTGGAGCCGCTCAGCGTCAGATCCTTGCCCGCGCTCAAATTGAGCTTGCCGCCGGATTGCAGGCTGCTGCCCTGCGCGTTCTCCCACACGCCGCTGACGGTGGCAACGCCGCTGCCGCCTACGTCGGGGCCCAATGTGGCATCGCGGTTGCCCATGCTGCCGGCGATCAGGTCCACGCTGCCTTCCTTGCGGCTGCGCGCGGTGCCCAAGGTCAGATTGTTGCTGGCGCTGAGGCTGAGCAGTTCGGTCGCGTCGATCTTGGCGCCTTTCAAGGCGATATCCGCGCCGCTCAGGCTGATGTCGCGCCCGCTGACAGCGGCCTGACGGCCAGCATTCTGCAGATCCGTGTCCAGCGTTAGGCTGTCCGCCAGCAGCTTGACGGTGTCGGCCTGGAGCAGGCCGCCGGTGTTGCGGATCACATCGGCCTTGGCTATCAGGCTTTGATCGGCCTGCAGCCTGCCGCTGTTGCTCAGGCTGGCGGCGGACAGGCTGAGATCCTTGCCGGCGATCACCGCGCCGTCGCCGGTGAGACCCACGGTGTTGTGCGCCAGATAGACGGTGGGCACCAGCACGGTTTGCGGCCCGTTGGCGGTGTGAACGGTTTCGCGGACCATCCAGACGATATCTTGCTGCAAAGCGGCGATTTGCGCCGGAGTCAGCGCCACGCCTGTGGTGAGCCGGAAGTCCTTGGCCACGCTCACGCCCTGGTTCATCAGCGCCTTGAATTGCTCGGTGGCGTCTTCGCCGCGCAGCGATGGGCGGCCGGTTAGCGCCAGGATCTGATCACGCACCAGCTTTTGCTCGTAATAGCCGTCGCCCAGGCGCTTGTGCACGCCGGCCGGGTCGTAGTTCAACTGCTTCAGCATGTAGTCGCTGCTGACGAAGTTGCTGTACTCGGTAAAGCGGCTGTCGGTCTCTATCAGATAAGGCGCCGTGGGACTGGGGTTTTGCTGGAACAGCTGGTTGTTGGGCAGGCGGTCCAGCAAGCCGGGCTGGGCGGGGCTGCCCTTGAGCGGATGCGTTTGCGCGCGCGGCTGGGCCGTGGCCACTTGCGCGGCGACGGGGGCGCCGCCGGCCTGGGCATGGGCCAGTTTGGCGCCTTCAAGCGCCGGGCCGACGGTGGATGGGTTTTGTTCCATCTTGACTTGCTGAGCCGCCGTGCCGGCTTGCGCCGCGGCCACCGCGTTATTACCGGCACTTGGGGCGATGCGTTCGCCCGCGCCCAAACTTAAGGGCAAGGCTTCTCCGCCGGATTGCACCTGGCCCAGACGGCCGGCTTCCAGACCTTGGCCGCCTCTAGCTTGACCGGCGTTGGCTGCGGTTTGCGAGCCGTCCCAGGCCGCTTGCTCCGCTTGAGCGGCGGCCTTGGCCGCCTCCGCCGCGCTAACCTGGGCCGGGTTGATGGTGATGTTTTCTATGCTGGGCGCGCGCACGCTGACGCCCTGGTGGCCGGCGATGGTGGCGTCTATGGTCTGCAACGCCACCGTTTTGTCCAAGGTGTATGTGGGAAACCAGTGACGCGTGTTCCGGTCGTAGTGGTCGGTACCGGTTTCCTGAATGCGCTCGTTGACGGAATAGGCGCGGTTGATCACGCGCGCGTCTCCGCCTCCATTGTCCGCCCCGTTGATGGTGATGCCGCCATTGGCGGCAATGCGGCTGGCGTCATTCAAGAGCTGGCCGCTGATGTTCACCGTCATATTGCCGCCTGCGCTCAGGCTGGCGACCTCGCCGACGGAGATCAGTTTGTCGCGGGTCTTGCTGCCGCTGGCGGAACGGTTCCGCAAGTTGAACTTGTTATTGGGATCGACAAAGTCCAATTCCAGCGGATTGATGTGGATGGCCGGGTTCCATTGCTCGTTGCGGCCAGACCACACCTCGCGCCACACAGTGTGCTCATAAGGACAGGCCGCCCCCTGGAAGCAGCTGTAGCCTTGGTAGAAGGTCATGTCGTAGCCGCCGCTGTCGTTTTTCTTGATGGCGTTGTAGTTAACCCAACGTTCCTGAGTGCCTTGAAAGCGGACCAGAGCCTGCTTCTTGGCTTCATTCACCTGCAGGATGGTGCCGTAACGCGTCTTGGCCGCTTCAGCGTCGTTGACGGGCAGGGATTTGGTGACGGCTGACCAGTCCCAGCCGCCCACGCGTTCGAACACGTCCCAATAGTAGTTGTACTTGTACCAGCTATAGTTTTCGCTTTCCGCCGCGCGCTTGATGTCGACATGAGTGCGCTGGTTGTTGAGCCGGCCGGCGCGGATGGAAACATCACCTTCGGCCTCTATGGTGGTGGAGATGTTTTCAATCAGGTCGCCGCTGCTCAGGCTCAAGGCGCCGCCGCTGTAGATGTAGCCGCTGTCGCGGTTGCTCAGGCGGCTGCCTGCATTGAGGCTCAGGCTGCGGGTGGCGGCCAGCACCGCCTGGCCGCCGTGGTTGTCGATGACGCCGCCGTTCACCGTGACGTCGCGGCCGCTGATCATGCCGGTGTTGTCCAGCGCGGACGCGGTCAAGCTCAGTTGCTCGGCGTCCAGCCGACCCTGATTGAGCGCCTGGCCGGCGCTATTGATGTCCAACCTGCCGCCCGAGACCAGCTTGGCCCCGCTGGCGTTGCTGATGTTGGCTGCCTGCAAGCTGATGTTGCCGGCACTGGCCCAGCGTCCTTCATTATGCAGGCTACCTTTGGTGCGCAAACTCAGCGCCCCCTGGCTAGCCAGGGTGTCGCCGTCGCGGAAGACGTAGTCCTGTTGCAAGTCCAGGCTGAGGCTGGTCTGCCCCACCATATTGCCGCTCTGATTGTTCAATTGCCCGGCGTGAAGACTCAAGGCCTGACCGCTGCTGACTGCGCCGCCTTGGTTGTGCAGCTGGCTGGCGCGTAGCCGCTGGTCGCGGTCGGCGATTAGCTTGCCCTGGCGGTTGTCGATCAGGCCGCTCAGCTGCGCCTCCAGCGCGCCCGCGGTCTGCACCTGGCCGTATTGATTGTCGAAGCCGCTCAGGCCCAGCTTGATGTCGCCCAGGCTCAGCAGGCTGCCGTAGCGGTTGCCCAGCTCGCCGGCGCTCAGCGATAAAGCGCCGCGGCTGCTCAGCATACCGCTAGCGTTGTTGACCGCTGCGGCCTTCAACTGCAGGCCTTGGTCCGTGATGATCTTGCCCCGGCTATTATCCAGCGCGCCGCTCAGGCTCAGCTGCGCCGCGCCGCCGCTTTGCAGCTCGCCATCTTGATTGAGCAACTGCGTCAGCTGATAGCTCGCATCGCCGCTGCTGATCAGCTTGCCGTGCTGATTGCGCAGCGCGCCGGCGCCCACGCTGATGGCCTGGCCGCTTGAGATCAGACCGCGCTGGTTGTCCAGTTCGCCGGCGCTCAGTTGCAACCCTTGATTCGCCACCAGCTTGCCGTCCTGGTTGTTCAGCAGGCCGACGCTGTTCAGCGTCATTTCGCCCAGGGTCTGCATCTTGCCGTCGCGGTTGTCCAGCGCGTCCAGCGTCAGGCTCAGACCGCGCTGGCTGGCTACCGCGCCATTCTGATTGCTCATCTGGCCTGCGCGCACGGTGATGTCTTCGCCGCCGGCCAGCGTACCTTGCTGATTGCGCAGCGCGCTGCCGTCCAGCCGCATGGCGCGTTGGGCGCTGATGCGGCCCAGTTGGTTATTGATCTCGCCTTGGCTGAGCAAGGTCAGCGCGCCGCCGCTTTGCAGTTTGCCGCCGCGGTTGTCCAGTTGGTCCGATTGGATCACGCCGTCGCCCAGGCTGGTGATCCGCCCGCTCTGGTTGCTGGCGGCGCCGGTTTGCAATTTCAAGGCGGCTCGGCTGACGATATCGCCGCCGTCGTTGTTCAGGCTGCCGGCTTTCAAGCTTTGCTGCTGGTGGCTCAGCAGCAAGCCTTTCTCATTATTCAGCCGGCCGCTGGCGCTCAAGGTCAGCGCGGCCTCGCTTTCCATTGCGCCGCCGGCGTTGTCGATATTCGCCGCTTGCGCCGTCAAACCTGCGCCGGCACTGATATTGCCGCCCCGGTTGTCCAGGCCGTCGTTGGTCGATAGCTTCAGCGCGCCACGCCCGTCGATAACGCCGCCCTGGCTATTGTCCAGTAGCTTCGCGCTGGTGTTCAGCGCGCCGCCGGACAGTAGCTTGCCGCCCTGATTGTCCAGCTTGCCGGCCTGGCTATGCAGCTCCAGTGGTTTTTGCGCGCTGATCTGGCCCTTGCGGTTCAGAATGTCGCCTTGCGCTCGCAGCGCCAGTTCGCCGTTGCTGTGCACCTTACCGCCGGCGTTGTCCAGGCTGGCCAGTTTGAGTTCACCCTCGCCCAGGCTGAGGATTTCGCCGCCGCGGTTGCTGACAGCGCCGCTTGCCAGCGTCAAACCAGCTCGGCTGCCTATGCTGCCCTTGTCGTTATTCAGGCTGGCGACCTGCAAGCTCTGCGCTTGTTCGCTCAACAGTTTGCCGCCGTGGTTGTCCAGCGCGCCCTCTACCTTGACCACAAGCGTGGTCTTGCTTTCCAGCGCGCCGCCGGCATTGCTCAGGCCGCCGGCCTGAAGCTCCACCTCGGCTCCGCCGCGGATGCGTCCGCCGTCGTTGTCCATTTGACCGGCGCTTTTCAGCGTCAGCTTGCCGTCGCCATAGATGACGCCGCCCTGGCCGTTGTCCAACTGCTGCGCGCTAAGCGCCAACGTATCGCCGGCCTGCAGCTTGCCGCCGGCATTGTCTACCTTGCCATTGAGGCTGTTCAGCGTCAGTTGCTGATCGGAGCCAATCAGGCCGCGCGCATTCTGGATGTCGCGCTGCGCCTGCAGCTGCAGTGGGCCGCCGCTAAGGATTTTGCCGCCGTCGTTCCGCAAACTTTCCAGCCGGAACTCGCCCTTGCCCAAGCTGGCGATGACGCCGCCTTGGTTGCTGGCCGCGCCGGTCTGCAAGTCCAAGCCTTGCAGGCTGGTGATCTCACCGCTGTTGTTGTTGACGCTGCCGGCCTTCAGGCTCAGCGCCTGCTTGCTGCGCAGCTTGCCTTGAGCATTGCTCAGCGCTTGGTCGATGACGGCGCTGACGGCGGCCTCTCCCTCCACCACACCGCCGGCGTTCTCCAGTTCTCCCGCTCGCAACGCGATGTCGGCGCCGCTGCCGATCTGGCCGCCTGCATTGCTCAGCCTGCCGGCGCTGCTCATGGTCAGCTTGCCGCCACTATCAATGACGCCGCCCTTGCTATTGTCCAGCAGCTTCGCGCTGGTATTCAGCACACCGCCGGACAGTAGTTTGCCGCCCTGGTTGTCCAGCTTGCCGGCCTGGCTATGCAGCTCCAGTGCTTTCAGCGCGCTGATCTGGCCCTTGCGGTTCAGAATGTCGCCTTGCGCTCGCAGCGCTAGTTCGCCGTTGCTGTGCACTTTGCCGCCGGCGTTGTCCAGGCTGGCCAGCTTGAGTTCGCCATCGCCCAGGCTGAGGATTTCGCCGCCGCGGTTGCTGCTGTCTCCGCTTTCCAGCTTCAAACTGGCGCGGCTGCCAATGCTGCCCTTGTCATTGTTTAGGCTGCCGGCCTGCAAGCTCTGTGCTTGCTCGCTCAACAGCTTGCCGCCTTGGTTATTCAACACGCCGTCTGCCTTGACCACAAGCGTGGTCGTGCTTTCCAGCGCACCCCCGGCATTGCTCAGGCCGCCAGCCGTCACAGCCACCGCCGCGCCGCCGCGGATCCGCCCGCCGCCGTTGCCCATTTGACCGGCGCTGTTCAGCGTCAGCTTGCCGTCGCCGTCGATGACGCCGCCCTGGCCGTTGTCCAGCTGTTGCGCGCTAAGCGCCAGCGTATCGCCGGCTTGTAGCTTGCCGCCTTTATTGTCTATTTTGCCGTCGCCACTATGCAGTTCCAGTTGCTTCAGCGTGCTGAGCAGCCCTTGATGATTCTGAATGTCGCCCTGTGACCGCACGCGTAGCTTGCCGTCGCTAAGGACTTTGCCGCCGGCATTGTCCAGGCTGGCCAGTTGGAGCTCGCCATCGCCCAGGCTGAGGATTTCACCGCCGCGGTTTCTGGCCGCGCCGGTCTGCAAGCTCAAGCTCTGATGGCTGGCAATCTCCCCGCCGTCATTGTTGACGCTGCCGGCCGTCAAGCTCAGCGCCTGCTTGCTGCGCAACTTGCCTTGAGCATTGCTCAGCGCTTGATCTACGCTGACGCTGACGGCGGCCTCCCCTTCCACCACACCGCCGGTATTTTGCAAGTCTCCCGCTTGCAGCGCGATGTCGGCGCTGCTATCGATCCGGCCGCCGGCATTATCCAACTGGCCGATGCTATCCAGCGTCAGTTTGCCTGAGGCGTTGATGATGCCGCCCTGGCGATTGTCCAATTGCCGCGCGCCGGCGTTCAGCACACCGCCGGACAGTAGTTTGCCGCCCTGGTTGTCCAGCTTGCCGGCCTGGCTATGCAGCTCCATTTGCTTCAGCGCGCTAAGCTGACCCTTGCGGTTCAGAATGTCGCCTTGCGCTCGCAGTGCTAGTTCGTCGTTGCTATGCACCTTGCCGCCAGCATTGTCCAGGCTGGCCAGCTTGAGTTCGCCATCGCCCAGGCTGAGGATTTCGCCGCCGCGGTTGCTGACAGCGCCGCTTGCCAGCGTCAAACCAGCTCGGCTGCCTATGCTGCCCTTGTCGTTATTCAGGCTGCCGGCCTGCAAGCTCTGCGCTTGTTCGCTCAGCAGTTTGCCGCCTTGGTTGTCCAGCGCGCCATCTACCTTAACTACAAGCGTGGTCTTGCTTTCCAGCGCGCCGCCGGCATTGCTCAGACCACCAGCCTGCACAGCCACCGCCGCGCTGCCGCGGATGCGCCCGCCATCATTGCCCAGTTGACCGGCGCTGTTCAGCGTCAGCTTGCCGTCGCCGTCGATGACGCCGCCCTGTCCGTTGTTCAGCTGTTGCGCGCTAAGCGCCAGCGTATCGCCGGCTTGCAGCTTGCCGCCCGCATTGTCTATTTTGCCGTCGCCACTATGCAGTTCCAGTTGCTGCAGCGTGCTGACCACCCCTTGCTGGTTCAGGACGTCGCCTTGCGCCCGCACGCGCAGCTTGCCGTCGCTAAGGACTTTGCCGCCGGCATTGTCCAGGCTGGCCAGTTGGAACTCGCCATCACCCAGGCTGAGGATTTCGCCGCCGCGGTTGTTGGCCGCGCCGCTTGCCAGGGTCAAGCCGGCGCGGCTGCCTATGCTGCCGCCGTCGTTGGCAAAGCTGCCTGCCTTCAGTGTTTGCGCGCGGCCGCTCAGCAACTTGCCCTGGCTATTGTCCAGCAAACCTTGGGCGCTAAGCCTCAGTTCCCCCTGGCTTTCTATCGCGCCTTTGGCATTGCTCAGCGCCCCGGCGCTGACGGCGACATTAGCGCTGCCCGCCAGCAGGCCAGCCCGATTGTCCAGTAGACCAGAGGTATTCAAGGCCAGGCTCTCGCCGCCGTCGACGCGCCCGCCATCGCGGTTGTCCAGGCTGCCCGCGTCCAGGCTCAAACCCTCTGCTGCCAGCAGCTTGCCGCCACGGTTGCCTGCCGCGGCATCGATGCGCAATGTAAGGCGACGCGCGCTCTGCACGGCGCCGCCGGCGTTGTCCAAGCTGCCGGCGTTCAAACTCAGGTTTCCGTTGCCGCCGATCAAGCCGCCCCGATTGCTCAAACTTTGCCGCACGCTCCAAGACTGCGCCGCGTCGCTTAAGGCCAGCAACTTGCCGCCGCCGTTGTCCAATTGGCCAAGGCTCAGCGCCAGGCTGTCGGCCTCGATGCGGCCGCCGCGATTGTCCAGCAGTTGGCCGATGCGGAAGTCGCCGCTGCCCTGGCCTATCTGCTCCCAAACGCCGCCCAGGTTGTTGAGCGCGGCGGCGCTGGCCTGCCACTGGCCCGCTTGCAGCGTGGCCGCGTCGCTATCGATGCGGCCGCCGGCCTGGACCACCAAGCGGCCGGTGTTCACGTTGGCGCGGCTGAGACCCAGCCCGTTCTCCGCCGTCAGCGTCACTCTATCGTTGGCGCGCAGTTTGGCGTCGGCGGCGTTCATCGCCGCCGCGTTGAGGTCCAGGCTGGAACCGGCCAGCGCATGGCCGCTCAGTTGCAAGCTGTCGCCGGCTTTCAGGCTCAGGGCGCCTGTCGTGCCCACTTGTCCCTTGTCATCGCTGCCGGCCGCGAAATCGCCATTGGCGACGATGTCGCGCGCGCTGACTTTCACATCGCCGGCCGCCGCCACGGTGCCGCTCTGGCGCAAAGCGGCGTCGCCGCTCACTTCCAGCTTGCCGGGGCTGTAGCTGGCGCCGCTGTGTTCGATATTGCCGGCGGCACGGTATTGGATATCGCCGCCGTTTTGGCGGCCGTTCAGAGTCAGTTGGCCGGCGCTGTCCAGCTTCAGTTGCTCGCCGCCGCTCAGTTGGCCGCTGCTGCGCACGCCGACACCGGCCTCGGTGGCCAGCAGGCGGATCTTGCCAGCGTACATGCCACCCAGTTGCGCCACGTCGATGGCGAAGCCGGGCCGTCCAGCGCGGTCCGCCGCCAGGGCCTGTATGTTTTGGTGATCGGCGCTGATACGGTTGCGGCCGGCGCTGACGCTCAGCTGCGGCGCCCAGAAGCCGGCTTGCACTTCCACCGCCCGCGCCATCAGTTCGGCGTATTCGGTGCTGCCGGCCTGCATGCCGGCTCCCTCAATGCGGATGACTCCGCTTTCCACGCGGTAGCCGGCCAGGCTCCCGTCTGGATTCAGTTCCGGCCGGCCGGTGGTCAGGGTCATGCGCCCGGCGTTGATGGTGCCGCAGCCGTCGCAGAGAATGCCGGAAGGATTGGCCACAATGACTTGGGCGCGGCCGCCTGCCACTTCCAGGAAACCGCGCAGCTGGCTGGGGTTGGCGCTGTTGACCTCGTTGAGAATCACCCGCGCCGGGGCGGCTGGATTGAGGTTGGGGTTACCCTGAACCCACCCGCCCAATTGTGTCTGCACGCTGGTGCCGCTGTTGTTGAGAATGGCTCCGCGCTTGTCGACGTCGAACTGGCTATATTGGTTGCGCGACACCCCGGCGGCGCTGGGCGCCTGAATGTTCACCTGCGACAGACTGTTGGCAGTATTGATCACGTTGGGCCGCTGGGCCGCTGGCGCGTTCGGGTCCGCCACGATGCCGCCGGCCAGCGCGGATGCTCCAGCCAACGCGCACCAGCTGGCCCAAACAATGCCGCGCAAGGTCACACCCAAGCGCCGGCTTGCCGCCACCGACGCGGCGGAGCGGCCGCCGCCCGCTCCCATCGGCTTGACGATCTCGGCGACGGCCATGATCAGGCCCCGCGCTTGATTGAAAACCAGACGATAGCAAAGACGGTTCATGTCCCACTCCCCAAAAAATTAAGATATTCAGAATTGAATATTCAAGCTGAATCCTGACGCGGCGCCGGTTTGGAAGCCGGCGGGTTTCTGAATAGGCCAAGCGGTGAACATGTCGTAGGACAGTCGCTTGAACAAACTGCCGCGCATGCCGACTGCGCCGCCCGCCAGCTGACGGCCTATCAGCAGAGCGCTGGCTGCGCCGCTGACGCGGCCCAGATCCAGCCCCAGATACAATTCCTGGCCGCTGGGGCCCATTGCCCAGGACAACTCGTTGCGCCACAGCCAGCCGCGCTCGCTGGACAGGCTCAGATCGCCGTCGAAGCCGCGCACGGTGTAGCGACCGCCAATGACGAAGCGGTCCTGCGGCACCAGCGCGCCCTTGCTCCACTGGCCGCGCCATTGACTGTTGATCCGCAACTTTTGCGCGCCGATTTGCAGCGGCTGGTTGTAACTCAGGTCCGCAGTCACGACACTGGGACGAGAGCCGCCGCCGCCCGTTTCCTCCTCCGGCGCGGGCAAGGCGCCCAGCATGGCGGTGCCGCGCCGCCAGTTAAGGCCGGCGTCCAGTGTGGCGTCGCCCAGATAAGAACGCTGGTTCAGCCCCAGCTCCCAACCAGCGGTCTGCCGGTGCTGCAGGCGGATTTCCGTGTCTTCGACGAAGTTGCGCGATTTGCGCTGGTAGGCGCGCAGGCTGAGCGTGGTTTTGTGCGCCTGGCTGCGGAACACCACCCGCGACAAGTTCAGTTGGCTGTTCTCGCTATCGCCGCGATACAGATATTTCTCGTTGGCGCCGGCTATGGTCTGGTGGTAGCGGTAATCATTGAGAGTCAGGCCCAGTTGCCAGTAACCCAAGGGCAGCGAGTAATGCAGCGAACGGCTTTTAGAACCCAACGGATCATGCTGGAACAAGTCCTTGCCCTGGCTGTAATAGAACAGGTCATTGACGGTGAGCAGATTGTCCAGCGACAGCGTGGCGCTGCCTTGGTAGCGGCCGGTGGCGTCGCTGCCGCCGTCGTCCAGGCTCAAGGATAGGCGGATGGGCAAGGTCTCTTTCCAGGCAATCACTAGGTCGCTTTTACCATCGGCGCCCGCCGGTTCGATCTGGATATCGGCATCCGCCGTCGGCACCCGCTTGAAGTTTTCCAGCGCTTGTTCGATATCGCGCAGATTGAGCATATCCCCCGGCCGCGCCGGCAGCGCGTTTGACCAGCGCGCGCGCCACGACGCCGGTTCAGCAAAGCGGATGGACTGGATGCGTCCGGGAATCAACGTCAGCGTCAGCACCCCCGGCTTCAAGTCCTGCGGCGTGACCAGTACCCGGGTAGTCACATAACCCTGGGCGATCAAGGCGTTTTGCACCCGCTTCATCGCCAGGTTCACCCCTTGAGCGCCCAGGCAGCGGCCGACGGCGTCGGCGGCGGCCAAGGCCCATCTGAAGCGCTCGGCCAGTTCGCCAACCATACGCAGTTCGTGAATGGCGAAACACGGGGCCTCGCTGGCCGGATAGTCCGCTAAAACGTCGGCCTGCCGCGGCAGACGTACATCAGGCGCCGCCGGCAGTACCTGCTCTTGCAAGGCACGCTCGCGCTCCTGTTGCAGGATCAGCGCCTGATCCGGGGAGGGGTGGGTATTGGACCAAGCCCAAGAGCTATGGACGCCGGCTAAGATACAGACCAGGGCGACAGGCCAGTGTATTGATGACATATCCAGATTTCACTATCTGTCTGCTGGGTTTCAGCGCATTGACATGAAGTCCGGACCGTAGCATGACTACCTGGGTTTGTTGTGTAGGATTTTTCCCAAAAATAACAAGAAAAATCATGAGATTAAAATAAAACCCATCAAAATCAGCAATAGTTAAATAGAGCTTATAGCGAGACAAGCACGCTTTTTTCAATGCGCCCTCAACCCGTCAGAATTCTTGACGCCCCGCCAGTCTGTTTAGGTTGTACAGCGCGCTGTGATCCATCACACGGCGCCCGGCGTAGAAGCCCATAAAACCCTTTTTCAAAATGACAATCATCTGCGTTTCACTCAGAAAATCGCAGTGAAATGGTAAAAACCACTCGTTTGTGTTTGGCTTTTAATACTCCTTCCAAAACAACAAACAAAGATTGCAGCTCTTCCACGCTCAAGCGCAGGCCAGCCGCGTATAATCGCCATGGTATTTTCCGGAGCTTCGCCCATGTCTTTGCCATTCCGCCTTGCCCCCGCTCTTTTGAGTTTCGCCTGCGCCGCCGCTCTTGCCGCCGGCGTCACCACCTTCAGCCCACAGGGCGAAGTCAAAGAAGTGCAGCAGGTGCGCGCCACCTTCAACAGCAGCATGATTCCACTGGGCAATAGCGCCGCGCCGGCGCCGTTCGCCTGGAGCTGCGGCCTGAAAGCCAAGGGGCATTGGGTGGACGACAAGACCTGGGTGCTGGACGTATCCGAAACCCCGGCCGCCAATACCGACTGCCGCTTCACGCCCAAACCCGGCCTCAAGGACTTGCAAGGCAACGCGCTGGGCGCTGGCCTGAGTTTCCGCTTCTACACCGGCGCGCCAGTGGTGGTGGAACGCTGGCCGCACAGTGGCCGCATCGAGGAAGACCAGGCCTTCGTACTGCAATTCAACGGCGCCGGCGTGCCGGCTTCCTCCTTGTATTGCCAATCTTCCAGCCTGCCGGAACGCATCCCGGTCCAGCCCTTGCCGGCCGGGGAGCGCGCGGCGCTGCTCAAGCATCTGAAACTGGAACAACAATCCGCCAAGGTGCTGACGTTGCGCTGCGGCCAGCGGCTGGCGCCGGACAGCAAGCTCACGCTGGTGCACCAGCGCGGCGCGGTCACGCCGGACCGGCTCAATTACCAGGTGCGGCCGCCGTTCACCGCCAGCATGAGCTGCCTGCGCGAGAACGCTAAAGGCGCATGCATTCCGTTCAAGCCCATTACCCTCAACTTCAGCTCGCCGGTGCCGGAAAAACTGGCGATGGCGGTGCGCCTGAGCGGCGCCGGCGCCGAGCGCCCGCCGCAGGCGGAGGCGCGCAGCAAGGGCGAGCCGGTGGACAGCATCAGCTTTGCGCCGCCGTTCCCGCCCTTGGAAACGCTGACCCTGAAGCTGCCCAAGGACTTTAGCGACGAGGTGGGCCGGCCGCTGGTCAACGCGGAGCGCTTCCCGCTGACCATCAAGCTGGCCGACTACCCGCCCTTGGCCAAATTCGCCGCCGCGCCCTTTGGCATCATAGAGTCCGGCGCGGACGCGGCGCTGCCCATCACCCTGCGCGGGGTAGAGGGCGACCTCAACATCAAATCGGTGCAATTAGGCGGCCAGGCGCTGCGGCTGAACAAGGACCAGGACATGATGACCTGGCTGGCCAAGGTATTGCGCTATCACGAAAGCTATCTGCCCGCAGGCAAGGACAAGACCATAGAAAGCCGGCGCCTGTCCCTGCTGGCCAAGGAAAAGGCCGCTCAGCCGCTGAAGCTGCCCAGCCAGCCGGACAAACAGGGGAAATGGCCATTTGAAGTGGTGGGCATCCCCCTGCCCAAGCCCGGCCTCTACGTGGTGGAAGTATCCTCGCGGCTGCTGGGCAAATCGCTGCTGGCCAGCTCCAAGCCCATGTATGTGCGCACCGCCGCGCTGGTCACCAATATGGCGGTGCACTTCAAAAGCTCCAAGGAAAACGCCGCGGTGTGGGTGACCACGTTGGACAAGGGCAAGCCGGTGCCGGCCGCCCGCGTCAACATCTACGATTGCAAGGGCAACGCGCTGTGGTCCGGCAAAACCGACGCCAAGGGCGTGGCCACGGTCAAATCCGTGCTGCCGGCCGGCAGCTGCGACAACGAGGAGCTGTCCGGCTTGTTCATCACCGCCGCCGCCAAGGACGCCAACGGCAACGACGACGTGTCCTTCGTCCGTTCCAGCTGGAACCGCGGCATCGAATCCTGGCGCTTCCCCTTCCCCACCCAGTGGAGCGACAGCCCCAACATCCTGGCCCACACCATCCTGGATCGAGCGCTGTTCCGCGCCGGTGAAACCGTGTCGATGAAGCATCTGCTGCGCACTCAGGTCAGCCGCGGCCTGGCCCAGCTCAAGCCCGGCCAGCTGCCGCAGCAACTGCGCATCGTCCACGACGGCAGCGGCGACGAAATCAGCCTGCCGCTAAGCTGGCGCAACAGCCGCTACGCGGAAAGCAGCTACGCCCTGCCCAAGGAAGCCAAGCTGGGCGAATACACGCTGTATCTGGAACGCAAAGGCGCGCGCGGCCCGGACGACAAGGACAAACCCTCCAGCCCGGAGCTGGACGGCTACTCGCTGCGCAGCGGCAACTTCCGAGTGGAGGAATTCCGCCTGCCCACCATGACTGGCCGCGTGTCCACGGTGAAGAACGCCGGCATCGCGCCCAAGCAGTTGCCGCTCAACGTATCCCTGTCCTGGGGCAACGGCGGCCCGGCCAAGGGCTGGCCGGTGGAAGTCAGCGCCATGCTGGCCGACGCCTACCAGCGCATCAAGGGCTATGAGGATTACAGCTTCTCGCCGCCGCAGCGCCAACGCGACCAAGCCGAATCCTCGCTGGACGGCAAAGTGCTGCTGGACAAGGCCGCGCTGCAACTGGACGCCAACGGCAACGGCAAGACCACGCTGGACAAGCTGCCCAAGCTGGACCGCCGCTATGACCTGGTCACCGAGGCCGCCTACCGCGACCCCAACGGCGAAGTGCAAACCTTGACCCGCCGCATTCCCCTGTGGCCGGCCGGCCTGCAAGTGGGCATCAGCGTGGACAGTTGGATCACCGCCGGCCGCGCCTTGCAGCTCAAGGCCGTGGTGCTGGACACCGCCGGCAAGCCGCTGGCCGGCAAGAATGTCAAAATCAGCCTGCGCGAACACCGCTACCTGTCCAGCCGCAAGCGGCTGGTGGGCGGCTTCTACGCCTGGGATCACAACGAAGAGACCGACGACAAGGGCAAGGTGTGCAGCGGCAGCACGGACGGCCGCGGCCTGATGTTCTGTGAAGTCAATCTCAAGGACGCCGGCGACATGGAGCTGATCGCCGAAGCCGCCGACGACAACGGCAACCTGGCGCAAAGCTCGCAATCCGTCTGGGTCAGCAAGCACGACGAGCTGTGGTTCGACGTGGACAACAACGACCGCATCGACATCCTGCCGGAAAAAATCAGCTACGCCCCCGGCGAAACCGCCCGTTTCCAGGTGCGCATGCCCTTCCGCAAAGCCACCGCCTGGCTGGCGATTGAACGCGAAGGCGTGATCGAAACCCGTGTGGTGGAGTTGGAAGGCAAGAACCCGGTGATCGAACTCAAGATAGAACCGGGCTGGACGCCCAACGTCTACGTTTCGGTGCTGGCGGTACGCGGTCGCGTGCGCGAAGTGCCTTGGTACTCCTTCTTCACCTGGGGCTGGAAAACGCCGGGCGAGTGGTGGGACGCCTATTGGAACGAAGGCGGCGACTACACCCCGCCCACCAGCATGGTGGACCTGTCGCGGCCGGCCTTCAAATACGGCATTGCCGAAATCCAGGTGGGGGACGCCGCCAAACGGCTGGACGTGACCGTGAGCCCGGCGCGCAAGAGCTACGGCATCCGCGAAACGGCCGAAGTGGCCATTCAGGTCAAGCTGCCCGACGGCAAGCCGGCGCCGGCCGGCACCGAAGTGGCCTTCGCCGCGGTGGATGAAGCGCTGCTGGAACTGCAGCCCAACCGCAGCTGGGAACTAATGCAGGCCATGTACCAGCGCCACAGCTACGGCGTGGAAACCGCCACCGCCCAGCTGGAAGTGGTGGGCAAGCGGCATTACGGCCGCAAGTCGCTGCCGCCGGGCGGCGGCGGCGGCAAGGCGCCCACCCGCGAGCTGCTGGACACCCTGCTGCTGTGGCAGCCGCGCGTGGTGCTGGACGCCAATGGCAGCGCCCGCGTCAAAGTGCCGATCAACGACTCGCTGACCCGCTTCCGCCTGATGGCGGTGGCCGATGTGGGCAATGACCTGTTCGGCACCGGCGAAGCCGGTTTCAACGTCACCCAGGACCTGCAACTAAGCTCCGGCATCCCGCCGCTGGCGCGCGAAGGCGACCAGTTCAGCGCCGGCGTCACCGTGCGCAACGGCGGCGACAAGCCGCTCAAGGTCAAGGTTCAGGCCGGCGCGCCCGGCCTGCCGGCGCTGCCGCCGCAGGAAGTCAGCCTGCCGGTGGGCGAGGCGCGGCTATTGAGCTGGCCGGTGACAGTGCCCAACGACGTCAAGGAACTGAAATGGAGCTTCAGCGCTCAGCAAGTGGACGGCAAGGCCGCCGACAAGCTGGCTGTGCGCCAGGAAATCGAACCGGCGGTGCCCATCACCGTGGAGCAAGCCACGCTGCAGCGCGTGGCGCCGGAGCTCGGCATCCCCGTCGCCTTGCCGCCGGGCGCCCTGCCCGGCCGCGGCGGCATCCGCGTCAGCCTGCAGGCCAAGCTGGGCAATGAACTACCCGGCGTGCGCCGCTGGTTCCAGGACTACCCCTATGTCTGCCTGGAACAGCGCAGCTCGGTGGCGCTGGGCCTGGCCGACGCCAAGCGTTGGGATCAATTGATGAGCGAGCTGCCGCTATACCTGGACGGCAGCGGCCTGGCCGCCTACTTCCCGCTGGCCGAAGGCGCGCCGGACCGCGGCAGCGATATCCTCAGCAGCTATCTGCTGGCCGCCGCCCACGAAGCCGGCGTTTCCATCCCCGAAGCCCAGCGCGCGCGGCTGCTGGACGGCCTTTCCGCCTTCGTCGAAGGCCGGCTCAAACGCGATCTGCCGCTGGGCCGCCAGGACGCCGACGTCCGCCGTCTGAACGCGATGGATGCGCTGGCGCGTTACGGCCGCTTCCGTCCGGCCATGCTGGACGTGCTGGACCTCAACCCGCAGAAAATGAGTACCGCCATGTTAGTGGACTGGCTGGCGCTGCTTAACCGCGCCGTCGACATCCCGCAGCGCGCCGCGCGGCTGAGCGAGGCAGAAAACCTGCTGCGCGCAAGGCTCACCTACCAGGGCACCCGCATGGGCTTCAGCACCGAGGCCAGCGACAACGCCTGGTGGCTGATGGGCAACGCCGACGTCAACGCCGCCAAGCTGCTGCTGGCTGTGCGCAAGCTGCCTGGCTGGCAGGCGGACATGCCCCGCCTGCTCACCGGCCTGCTCGGCCGACAGCAAAAAGGCCATTGGGGCACCACCACCTCTAATCTATGGGGCAGCCTGGCTGTCGCGCAATTCTCGCGTCAGTTCGAAACCACGCCGGTCAGCGGCCAGACCAGCGCCGCGCTGGGCAGCGCCAAGCTGAACCTGGCTTGGCCGCAGGACGGCGTCAAGGCGCTGGGCCTGCTGCCCTGGCCTGCTGCCGGCGGCAGCCTGCAGCTCAAACACGCCGGCGGCGGCGCGCCATGGGCCACGGTCCAGGCCGAGGCCGCCATTGCGCTCAAGGCTCCGCGCTACGCCGGCTACAGCATCAAGAAAACGCTAAGCCCGGTCAGCCAGAAAACCAACGGTCAGTACCAACCCGGCGATGTGGTCAAGATCACGCTGGAGATCCAGGCGCAAAGCGATATGACCTGGGTGGTGGTCAACGACCCGATCCCAGCCGGCGCCACCATCCTGGGTTCCGGCCTGGGCCGGGATTCGGCGATCAACGCCAAGGCGGACAAGGACGGCGACCCCGCCGACTATGTGGAGCGCCGCTTCTCCGGCTACCGCGCCTACTACGGCTACGTGCCGCGCGGCAGTCTTAAAACCAGCTACACCATGCGTCTGAACAACCCCGGCGCCTTCAAGCTGCCGCCGACGCGGGTGGAAGCGCTGTACGCGCCAGACGTGTTTGGCATGTTGCCAAATAGCGTATTCCATGTAGGGAAAGGGGAAAATTAAGTCAGCGCCCCCTCTGTGGCCAAAATTAAAGAGGGGGCAGCAAGTGCGCAGTGCGCAATTTCTTAATGCCCGCGCCGACAACAGCCGCTTATGGAATGACGATGGACACGCTGAGCACGCGAGTCCCTAGCCTTTCCTCATGGGAGCCATCAGACTTGGGACGGCCGTAGAGGTGGAGCGTGATGCGGAAATCTTCTCGACCAGAATCCGTCACATCATGACTCCAGTAAAAAGACGGCACTTTGTCAGCATAGAGCCTTGCCATATTGATTTCGGAAGTGGAGGCATCCTGCTCGGGTCGCAACTGCCCTCTTTTGCAGAGGCATGGGGCAGTGATTGAGGTAGCGGCCTGCCCTCCGATATGATCAATGGCATAGGGGATGATGCCCATCCCCTGGCTTGGGGATGCGCTCACGCCATACCAGCGTATCGTATTTCCCACCCTAGCTTCGGGCAGAGACAATAGGAGCAAGCCATCCTGAAAACGCTCTTCAACGAGGGTATGGCTGGAAAAAACCCGTACCATGCCTTCATCGGCTGCCACGGGCGAATGTTCCTGCAGACCCAAGACGTTTAGCGGCACGCCCGGTTGCAACGCCAGGGTCAAGTCGATAACAGGATTCATGATTCATCCTTACAATAGGTAAAAGTGCCGGCAAACTGAACAGCCTGCCGGCACTTCGCGTTAAAGAAATTCTGCTATTTCAAGAAACCTGAATAACAGGATCCCAATAGAAATAACCAAGAGTCTTAACTTGATTGCCACTTACTTGCTCGGTGATATAGAACCAAACCTGATAGTTTTCAGTGCCCGTATCAGTTACGTTGCACCCAAGATAATAGTTTGGAATTTGTTGCGCCGTATAATTAAGCGGGTCCACCACTTTGTCGGCATTCTGATTGGGAATTGGCACCCAAGGTCTGGACTCGGTCGGAACCGGAATACTGGTAACCTGACTGCCAGAGAATTTTTGAATTTTGTAAACGATAACGCTTTGGCTGACGTTTGAAGACAAAGACAATGCACGCCACCTGATCACATCGTCGACTTCAGCCTTCACCGCCAAATCAGCTGAAGCTTGTCCACCTGTGACAAAGCGGCTCTCCGCTACCATGTAAACATCCAGATGGGCGATGCCGGTTGGCTGGCCAGAACTTTGGCTTGGATTAGGGTATTTTTTGAGAATGGTTTGCGTATCGAACACCATTTCAATGTTGATAATATTGCTCATTTCTTCCTCCGCATGTGAACCATCTTAATCAGGCGAAACAGCTTCACCTCAAGGCCATTTATTGATACAACAGGATCAAGAAAATAGAACCTAGTGCAAATACCTATAGCAAATATCCATCAAAATATTTTGTTGTAATTAACAATATTTGACTGAAAAATATCTCAATTAAAATTGCACCATGCAATTCGCATGCGACACATAGCCCACTTTCATGCCATTCACTCAGCAACAAATACGGTTTCGTACATGATGCGCCGCCCCCCTCATGGCCTACTGCTCTCTAAACATCCGCGCTATGCCTACCTTTTTAAGCTCACGGCTTTAAAGAAATGGACTTGGCTGGCGGCTCTGGCTTTCAGCGCCGCCGCCGCGCCGGCGCTGGCTCAGCCCAGTTTTCAGCAGGTTAAAGCGGAGTGGCGTCCGTCGGACGTTGTGGTACTGGACCGCAACGGCCAACCCATGCAGCGGCTGCGAGTGGACAAACAAGGCCGGCGGCTGGACTGGGTGGGTCTGGCGGACACCTCGCCGGCTTTCCGCCACGCGCTGGTGGTGTCGGAAGACCGGCGTTTCTACCAGCACAGCGGCGTAGACTGGTCCGGCGTGGCCGCCGCGGCCTGGGGCAATTTGTGGAACACTCGCACCCGCGGCGCCTCCACGCTGACCATGCAACTGGCCGGTCTACTGGATAGTGATCTCAAGGTGGGCCGCAACGGCCGCAGCCTGTGGCAGAAGATGGGCCAGGGCTGGTCCGCCGCTTGGCTGGAAACCCATTGGAGCAAGGCTCAGATCCTGGAGGCCTACCTCAATCTGGTGGGCTTCCGCGGCGAACTGGTGGGTTTGTCCGCGCTGTCCGCCACCTTGTTCGGCAAGATGCCGGCCGGCCTCAACCTGGAAGAATCCGCCATCGCGGTGGCGCTAATCCGCGCGCCCAACGCCGCGCCGGACAAAGTGGCCACCCGCGCCTGCCGCATCCTGCAAGACATGCGCCGCCAGCCCAACTGCGCGGCGCTGGCGGTGCGTGCGCGCCAAGCGCTGGCGCAAAGCCGCGCCGCCAATCCGCTGGCCGAGCAGGACGCGCCCCACTTCGCCCAAAAACTGCTGCAGCGTCAGCCGCTGGCGGCCGGCAGCCGCATCGGTTCCACACTGGACCTGGGCCTGCAACGCTACGCGGCGTCGGTGCTGCGCCGGCACCTGGCCGCGCTGGCGCAGCGCAATGTGCAGGACGGCGCGCTGGTAGTGCTGGACAACGCCAGCGGCGACATCTTGGCCTGGGTGGGCTCCAGCGGCCGCGGCCTGTCCAGCGCGGCGGAAGTGGATGGCGTCACCTCGCTGCGCCAGGCCGGCTCCACGCTCAAGCCCTTCCTCTATCAACTGGCGCTGGAACGCCATTACCTGAGCGCCGCCTCCTTGCTGGGCGACAGCCCGCTGGACCTGCAAACCGGTTCCGGCCTTTACGCGCCGCAAAACTACGCCAAGGATTTCAAGGGTCTGGTGTCGGCGCGCACCGCGCTGGCCTCCTCCCTCAATGTGCCGGCGGTGCGCGCCATCGAAATGGTGGGCCCCAACGCGCTGCGCGACCGCCTGTACCGGCTGGGCCTGAGCAGCCTGCAACAGGACGGTGATTACTACGGCTACAGCCTGGCGCTGGGCGCCGCCGACATCCGCCTGCTGGAACTGGCCAACGCCTACCGCACCCTGGCCAACCAGGGCCTGGCCAGCCCGACCCGCTGGACGCTGGCGGACCCCAAACCCAAGCCGCAGCGTCTGCTGAACGCCGCCAGCAGCTTCATCATCGCCGACATCCTGTCCGACCGCACCGCCCGCGCGCGCACCTTCGGCCTGGAAAGCGCGCTATCCACCCGCTACTGGAGCGCGGTCAAGACCGGCACCAGCAAGGACATGCGCGACAACTGGGCGGTGGGCTTTTCCCGCCAGCGCACCGTGGCGGTGTGGGTGGGCAACGCCGCCGGCGAGCCGATGTGGGACGTGTCCGGCATGCACGGCGCGGCGCCGGTGTGGCAGGCGGTGCTGGACCGTGCCCAACAGGGCGCGCCGGCCTCCCTGCCGCCGACTCCGCCGCCCGGCGTGGTGAGGCAGAACGTGCGCTACGAGGGCGATGTCGAGGCCAGCCGTCGCGAATGGTTCCTGGCCGGTACCGAGCGCGCGCTGATCGTGCCTGAGCGCGGCGGCGCCGCCAGCCAGACGCCGGGCATCGCCGCGCCAGTGGACGGCAGCGTCTACGCGTTGGACCCGGACATCCCGCCGGCCAACCAGCGCCTGCTGCTGCGCGCGCGCGGCGTGGCCCGCCCGCAATGGTGGCTGAACGGCAAACGCCTGGGTGCCGGCGCCAGCCTGCCCTGGTTCCCCTGGCCCGGCCGCCACGCGCTGGAACTACGTGACGCCAAAGGTCTAGTGGTGGAGAAAATTCGCTTTGAAGTGCGCGGCGCCGTGATTACCCCTGGCCAGAAGGCCGGTAAAATGGGCTCTGCCGCCAAAAAATAGCAGCAAACATTGCTCCATGCCATAAACATAAACGGCAGATCGTTTTTACCTCAACGACAAGGAGCAACACATGAAGTATCCATTCGAAAACCTGGCCCTGTCCGGCGGCGGCGTCTGGGGCATCGCCTATCTGGGCATGTTGGAGGAACTGGAGAAGGCCGGCGCGCTGGGCCAAATCCAGCGCGTGGTCGGCGCCTCCGCCGGCGCCATTTCCTCCATGCTGATCAGCTTTCAGCTCAGCGCGGCCAAAACCAAGGAGCTGGCTGACACCCTGGACTACCGCAAAGTCCCGCAAAAGACCACCGAGCCGCGCTCGGTGCAACTGGACGCCGCCTACCACGCCTTCCAGACCCATGCGCCGGGCATCACACCTGAAGACTTCATCTGCCTGCTTCGGCTGATCAACAAGAAGGGCTGGTACTCCAGCGAATATTTCTACGGCTGGCTGCAAGGCGTCGTCGCCAGCCAGTTCAAGGACGGACGGCCGGGCAAGAAATACACCTTCGCCGACTTCGCCAACCCCGCACTGCACAAGAACGAACAAGCCTTCCGCCAGCTCCATGTGATCGGCTGCGACGCCAACACTCACCAGGCCAAGGTGTTCTCCACCGAACTAACCCCGGAGGTGGAAGTGGCCGAGGCGGTGCGCATTTCCATGTCCATCCCCTTCTTCTTCGAGGCGCAGAACTTCATCTACCCCCCGGAAGAGAAAGCCGACGTGTTCGTGGATGGCGGCACCATCTGGAACTACCCGATCAACTTCTTCGACGACAAACATCCGCCGGAGGCCACCTTCGGCGCCCGTTTCGATTCGCAAGCAAGCAAGCCGCCCCGCAACAAGGACAACAATCTCCTCCAGCACATCAAGGACATCACCCAAAGCGCCTGGCAGGCGCAAAACCTGAATTATCAGCACTCGCCGCTGGATCAGAAGCGCAGCATCAGCATAGACACCGGCTGCATCGACGCCACTGAATTCAACATCAGCCCCAACGACGACAACTATCAGCGGCTCTACCTAGCCGGCAGGGCCGCTACCTGCGCCTTCCTCTCGCGCTGCGAGCGCTAAGAACGAGTCTACGATCTCGCGAGCCTGAGCGAGACAAGGCGAAAACCGCTGAGAAAGTGGAATGTACTCGTGGTACATGAGCATTTCGAAGCGGTACTCACCGTGCCCGCAGCAGAAACAGGCTCTCAGCCGGTCCCCCGCGCCCCTGGCTCTTGAGCGCGGGGGTATTCGCTCACTCCGCAGCCAGCAAGCGCCAGCGCTGATTCGCGCCGCCGTGACAGGCCCATTGAATCAGCTGCTGGCCGGCCTGGACCGAGCTGTTGGCGACATCCACGCATTTGCCGGCCTGCGCGCCCACCAGGCTATAACTTCCCGCGCCGTCCGCCTTCAGGCTAAAACGCTGATTGGCCAGACCGCTGCACGGCCACTGAATCAACTTGCCCCCGTCCTGCTTGGAGCCGCCTTCCACGTCCAGGCATTGCCGGGAATGCGCGGCCGTCAATTGATAGCCGTCCCCGCTGGCAGCCAACTGCCATACCTGGTTCTGCCCAGTCGCCGTTTGCTGGACAACCGCCGCTCCGGAGGCCGCGCTATTGTCCTTGACCGTCAGCCACAAGCCGCTGCTCAAGGACTGCAACCGGTAAGACTTGCCCAGCTGCGGCCCAACGGCGTTGCTGTCTATGACTTTGGCGGCGCGCGCGTCGCTGCGGTCCAACACGTCGGTCAGCGTCAAGCTCACCTGCAGCTTGGCCGGCGTCGTTGCTCCCGCCGGCAGCTTCAAGCTGGCCGTGCGGCGCTCGCCGGAGATTTCGCCGCCTTGGGCCAAGGTCTTGCCGCTGGCCGCGTCTCCGACGCTGAGCTGGTATTTGAACTGCGGCGCCCCATAAGGGCTGGTTTGCCAACTCACCGTCACCACGCGCGCGGCGGCGTCGTATGCGGCGTTCAGTTGATCGATCTTGGCAGGATCCGCTTCCGGCGCGGCAGGGCGCCGGGCAGTGGAAATCAGCGGCGATTGAAACCCTGCTAGCGGCGCGCCCTGCTGCATCACGAAGCGCCCCAGCGCGGACACCGCATGCTGCTTGGCCTGCGCAGGCGTCAATTCTGTGACGGTGGGCGTGGCTCGGTTAATCGCCTGCCAGCCCTGCGTGCCGCGCGCCCATACATCGTAGTACTCGGCGGTGCGGGTCACCTCCTTGGCCTGACCGCTCCAGTTCTCGATGAAGCTGTTGGCGGACTGAGCCGCGAAATCGACATTGGCCACCGGGAAATCAAAAGTGGCGTGGTGGGTCCAAACCCGCGTGGCCGCGTCCCGCGTCCACATGCCAAAGTAAGTGTGGCCGTTTTGCTGCCAGTTGCGCACCAAGGACGTCACCGGCTGGCCAAGCGTCCACTTGGTTTGCAGATCGAAATACTTCAGTCCCTCGCCCTCCCCGCCAAAGCGCTCCACCTTGGCGCCGGGCTTGGCGTACACCGCGCGAATGGGCACGCCATGCACCGACACCGGGTCCCAAATCGAAAAGATATAGGCCGGCGCGCCGTTGTTGTGGCTCTGAATGCCGGTGTAGCCGCCCGCATCGCGGCCGCCGTTCCAGCCCAGTGTTTCGTAATACGTGTGCTGGTGGGTATTCAATACCTTCACCGTCATCATCAGGATGTCGGCGGAAACGTTGGGGTAATTGAGATGGGCGGAACCCGTGCCGGCCAGCGCCGACGCAACGGGAATACAGGACAGGACCAAGCCGGCGACGCCGCGGCTGAATGAGTACATGGCAACACCTCTATTCAATGAAGGGAAACCAAGGCCGGCCGCATACGACAACGGCCTGCCGCCAAAACACTTAATAAGTGAGTGAACGACAGGCCGCCCGGTTCCGCCTCCACGGCGGAATGGCACTATTTACACAAGCTCAACGCTGGATCAGATAGCGTATCGTCGGGCCGTCCTGCTGGATTTCCAGCACGGTGTAGCCATGGTTCTTGGCGTCCAGCGGGATGTTGTTGATGGACTGCGGGCAATCGGTCACCACTTCCAGAATTTCTCCCGGCTGCAGCTGCGGCATCGCCTCCAGCGTGGCCACCGCCGGATAAGGGCAAGGCTCGCCCATCATGTCCAAACGGTAATTCGGGGTATAACTCTGCTTGCTCATTCCGCCTCCTTGCTGAATCTAGCCGCCTGCGCCTTATTGGCGAAGAAGCGCTTTTCCCACCACATCACCGCCAGCATCGCCAGCGCCAACATTCCGTAAGTCAACACCAGGCCGCCTTGCGGGCCAAACACCGCCAGCAGGTTCACCTTGGCGTAATCAGTCGCCACCGCCGGCGCGATATCGTCCCACCACGCCGCCAGCAAGGTGGCGCCGACGATATTGCCCAGCCCCACCCACCAGTAATGCACCTGGCCCTCCACCGCGCGATACATCCAGCCGGTTTCGCAGCCGCCGGCCAGAACGATGCCGAAGCCGAACAACACACCGCCTATCACCGCATTGGGGCCTGCCCACAGGATCTTGGGCGGCACGCCCAACTGCACATAGCTGTACACGCCGATCACGCTCACCGCCATGCCGGCAATGATGGCCTTGGCCATCTGGGTGCGTCCGGTCAGCCACAGGTCGCGGAAGGCCGAGGTAAAGCACACCTGCGCGCGCTCGATGATCAAGCCGAAAGCCAGGCCGAACAAGGCCGCCAGCCCCAGCTTGGGCATGGAGAAGGTGCGGGCCAGCGCCCACAGCGTGAAGGCGACGAAAATCAGCATGCCCAGGCGGAAGCGCCGCCGCGCCTGATCCTCGCGCTGCTGCAAGGGCTGCGGCGCGTTCACCTTCTGCAGCTTCACCGGAATGCGGAACACCGGCAGCATGGTCACGCGCGCGCCAAACCAGGAACCCGCCGCCGTGGCCAGCGCAAACAACCAGGCATGCAGGGAAAACTGCGGAATGCCAGTGAAGAAGGCCGCCAGATTGCAGCCCATGGCCAAGCGCGCGCCAAAACCGGCGATCAGGCCGCCCAACACCGCCTGCGCGATGCGGATACGATGATGCGGCATGCGCAGCTTGACGTTGTTGGCCCACAAGGCAGCGGACAAACAGCCGGCGAACATGCCGATGATCATCATGCCGTCCACACGGTCCAGCGGCGTGCCTTCAAGATGGATCACCTTGAAATAACCCCAGGTTTCCGGATGAAAGCCAAACAACTGCAAGACGTGGCCGCCCCAACGCGTGAACTCCCCGGTCACCGCCCAGAAAGTGCCGGTAATGCCGAAATAATAAGCGGACAATACCCCAGCGGCGATCACCGCCGGGACCGGCGCCCAGAAGCGCACCAAGTATTGCGTCTTGAAATCCTGCCAAGTCATGGCTCAGGCGTCTCCCAATAAAAAAACCTGCTCGCAAGCAGGGTCAAAAGCACAAGGCTGGCATTGTAAAACAACACGCCGGCCTTTTCAGACGTGAATTGTCGCACCCGGCCGCCATCCGCGGCAAACCTTATATAGAACCGACTCATGATTGGATACGCATCGACAACCCGTAAATGATTTCAATTAAAACCAAATTCCTTTGGCATCAAAGCCTTTGTGCCAAGCCGTAAAAACACATAGAATAAGCTCGCTTTTTAATAATAACTATCAACAGCTATCGCGTAAGCCACAATGCCGCCGCTACGGCGCCTGAACACTTACTCGCAAACCTTCGCCAGATAGAGCCCTGAACCCATGGACTTAAGCACCCTGCTCGCCAGCTTCGCCTCCGCCTTCAACCAAGACCAACGCCTGCTCAC